>NZ_CP073747.1:300000-377500 GCF_024398015.1 Kordiimonas sp. SCSIO 12610 | reverse complement strand
GCGAGAACGCTCGAGGGCCGGGACCTGGAAGATTTCCAAAAACGATATCAGACGCTTGTGGCTGAAATCGAGCAAATTGAATATTTTGCCGAAATCGGTACACAAAACCAAGTAACGGCAAATAATGCACAATCACTAATTACTACCCAGTGACCTTCAGATAACAACCTTTCCAATACGGAAACACCTTATACTAACTAAATGAAAATACTAGCTTGAGGCCTTAACCAAATGCTGCTGTCACAGGTTCAATTCTTGATTGATACTCCTCGAGGAAACTTAAATTCTTCGGGGTGCCAAAACCGATGTCATGAAAGTTATAATCCTGAAATTGCCGAGCTTGCATTGTATCAAGGCCAATCCTGGTGTTGATATCACCACTGATTACGGTGTGCACATTGTCAAAGCGAGAATAGGTAATAATAATCGGCTTCGATGCGCCATTTCGCCCGCTTGCAACAAACGGGCATGAAATACAATGCATTGCCGTAACACTACTCCCGCGAGCATGACCAATCACCGTGTTAGAACCTGCACATGGCCAACTAAACAGCGTTTGATGATACTGCAACAGAACCTTATGTTCGCGGGGTAATAAAGATCTCAATAGATTCTGACCCGTGGCATATGTGTTTAGTGCGGCTTCGGTCTTACTACCGGCAAGGGTAACCGAAAGCGAACCATCAGGTTCAACGGTCAGAATTGTTATAAATCCAAGCAAATGAGGGATATCTCTAGCCTTAAAATCTTCTCGATGCCGTTGGCCATCTATGTCAGCAGGGAGGGAACGACAATAGTCGAGAAAATCTTGTTGTTCTTGGCTAAGTACCATCATTCTTACCATCATATGTGCGGCAAATATTATTTTGCATCTTTATGTTACGCTAAAACGCTCATACTCGTTTATCGAAACGTACCTTTTTATCAAAAAGATTGGCGAAAGATTTGAGTTTCTCCTCAGCAGTCTATCATAAACGCATTGGGAATATTCTTTTTGCTTTCACTTTAAACCTTGTTGGTTCCTAAACAATCATTCGTCATGGCATTAAACTTCGTGGCATTTTGTTTCCACATTTCCCGGTCCTCGTAAAACTCACGAGATACTTCAAATAAGAAGGCCGTTGCCATACCAAAAAGAAGAAAACCGTCGATTGCAATAAAGCCCGAGAGCAATTGCCAGTCTGGCGGCAAGATCACATCACCGAATCCGAGTGTCGTAAAAGCAATCATGCTAAAATATAATCCATCAGAAAATGATGGGAAAACATCTATGTATGTCAAAAGCTTAGCCCAGGCCGCCATGGCGATTAACAGGTTCACGGCGAGCCAAGTAGCAAGAGTAGTCAGTGCAAAGACCTGATTGAGAAATAGTTTCTGACTGTTTGAATTTCGGCGAAGCCAACGAAGAAATTCTGCACACGCTAACATCAGGGCTGCCGCACACCCAAAAGTGGCCGCAATCATACTGAGGCCGATAAAGATTTGTTCAATCATTATAGTTTCCTCAATTCGTTTGACGCAATCCGTTCCGTTACCGGGGCCAAAACAGTATATACCTGGTCCACTTTTTCCCCATTAAGACTAAGTGGGAAAAGGCCAATGATAATTGACTGTTCCTGCCGACCTGGCGGAGTAAATTCAGCTCTTAAAATAACCGGCAGTCGGGTTTCGCATACTTCAAGCAGGTATTTTTCCTGATTATGCCGCTCAGCGTCTAGCAATTCATAGCCAAAGAACTTTCCTGTTGGGTCAGCACCGATCAGCCCTATTATTTCTTCGCCAGCCAAACGATATGAGAAATTATTCGTGGTGTTTCCCTCATGATCAAAAACAATTATCCAAGGCAACACTCGTGGTATTGCCATTGGGCTAAATTTTTCGCGGTTCAACAAAGCACTGTCATTTTTAATATTATGCCAGTGACGGTAAAATTCAGAAACCGGATGCAATTCTTCGATGTCCGAGCTATTTAGTTTTGTTAAAGGGCCGCGGATAAGTTTATTGCTCTCAACAAACAAATTTTTAGATGGCCGACTCACTTCACTATCCCTAACAACCTTCAATTCCAGTCGCCACCCAAAGCGAGGTTAAGGTCGACAAATTGCTCAAGTTGTAAGCGATTGACTGAGAGGGCATTACTCTGAGCCTGAAATACACGATTTTGTATCTGAAGAACGGTCAATAAATCCGTTTCTCCGACTTGGTACTGAAGCATAGTAAGGCTTAGGGCTTTTTCAGATTGAGTTTTAGCTTCTTCCACCAGTTTCCTACGCTTGCGAAGAGTAACGCCGCTATCGAGGGCAGTTTCAACTTCCTGAAATGCCCTTAGTGCAGCCTGTGCATATGTTTCTACTGCCGCTTTCTGTTCAGCTTTAGAGATATCAACTTGTGTTTTAAGTGCGCCGCCATCAATAACCGGAACGAGTAGATTGGCCGCAGCAGTCCAGAAGAAATTACTCGGGCTTAAAAGGCCATTAAGGTCAGATGTCGATCCACCAAGATTAGAACTCAGGCTAATTCTCGGCAAACGTGCTGCCTTTGCCTGATCAACATTGTCAATGGAAGCAGCTATTCGGCGTTCAGCAGCTAGTAGATCTGGCCGTCTCTCAAGTATTTCAGAGGGGATACCCGCTGGCGGCGCCCCCGGTACGTCAGGTAATGTTGATTTTAACTCAATTTCAGCAGATGGATACCGACCAATTAACACTTCCAACGCTCGCAACGCATTTCTTTTGGCAGCGTCAATAGATACAACAGTATCACGAGCATTGGCCAAATTCGCACGTGAGAGCGCAAGGTCTTGCTCTGACGCTAAGCCATTTTCACTTCGGAATTTAACCAGTTCATCCGTTTCTTTGAGGGATTTAACAATGGCATCAGCCACCTGACGCTGACGTTCAGCTTCAACCGCGATAAAATAAGCGCGGGCGACAGCTGCAGCAAGCGACATTTGTGCAAACCGATGATCGGCAACCGCTGCTTCTGCACTGGCACTTGCTGCTTGTTGACCTGATCTTATACGCCCCCATACATCCAACTCCCAAGAGGCCTGAAGACCGATCCTAGCATTTTCGAAACTTTGTCCATCAATAACGCCAATGCTGGAGCCGCTTACACCCAAACCAACCTGCGGTGACAATTCAGCACCGGCAAGTCTGGCAAAAGCCCACGCCTGCTCTACTTCAGCTGAAGCGGCACGGAGGTTACGATTGTTCGCCTGTGCTTCCACAACAAGTTTCGTGAGCGTGGGATCATTGAATGTATTGAGCCAACCATTTTTTACAGGCCCGGCCTGAGCTGCTACTGCTTCCCAGTAGTCCGGCGTATCAGTGATTTGAGAATTCGCAATCTGATTTGCTTCAAAGCCACCAGGTTCTGTCGCACATGCACCCAGAAGAAGCGCTGACGCGACAATCATAGTTGTTGTCTTAAAAATTTTCATCATTCTATCCTTCAATTGGAGCACATTCAGTGGAATTAATGCGGAAAACCATCGCATACAGAACCGGGATGAGGACAAGTGTCAGGAGTGTAGCAAAGGTTAATCCAAACATTAGAACCACCGCCATCGATTTGAAGAAAGCATCAAAATAGAGTGGAATAACACCCAGCACAGTCGTAAGGGACCCCATCATGACAGGTCGAATACGGCTGGCAGCACTATCAACCACCGCATCAAAACGGGCTTTACCTTGACTAATCTCCAAATCCATTTGGTCCACCAGAACAATTGCGTTCTTGATTAAAAGACCTGAAAGCGAAAGCAGACCAAGAATAGCAAGAAACTCAAAAGGTGTATCGGTGACCAAAAGCCCTGCAACAACGCCAATGAGCGAGAGTGGCACCACCGCCCAGATAACAAGCGGCTGCTTCAAGGCATTAAAAAGCAGCACAACAGTTAGAACCATCGCGACGAGACCGAACGGGATAGTAGTCGCCAGCTCTGATTGCGCCTCAGTGCTATCGCCGTATTCTCCGTCCCACTCAAGGGTATAGCCTGCCGGAAGTTCAATCGCTTCAATTGCCGGACGCACCCGTTCAAAAACTTTACCTGCCAGCTCTCCGTGGACAGGGTCTGCTTGTGCTTTAATCGTGTAGATACGATTTTCTTTCCTTAGATTAGCGTCACGCCATACGCGCTCAATACCGTCCATTAGTTCAATAGCCGGAATAATTTGGCCGGTAGTCGGGCTGGTGATTTGAATTGCAGCCAAGCCACGCGCGTCCAACCGCTCTTCTGTCGGGGCGCGTGCAATAATTGGAATAAGCGTGTCTGCTTCACGGTAAATCCCTACAGCTCGACCCGAATAATTTACAGCGAGAGCGTTCGAGAACGCTTCGCGGGAAACTCCCAGCCTTCTGCCTCTTGCTTCTGAATAAAGCGGGCGAATAATGCTTGTTGGTTGGCGCCAATCGTCTTTCACGGAAGTTGCACCAGCGTCTGCAGCCATAATCGCTTTGGCCTTGTCAGCGAGGTCACGCAATATTACGGGATCTGGCCCTTTGAAAGCTGCTTCAATCTTAGACCCGTCTCCAGGGCCAAGCTTGAAACGTTTCACCTCAGCCTGTGCAATTGGATAGTTACTATCAATATGGCTTTGAACTTTCTTCAGAAGAGGTTCGATCTTATCCAGGCTCTCTACTTTAAGAAGGAATTGCCCGTAAGCGCCATTCGGAACCTCTGGGATATAAACCAGCATGTAACGCAGTGTCCCTGCACCAATAACCGTTTGCACATCTGTAATACCATCAATTGCACCTAACTCACTTTCGAGCTTTGCCATTTCCGTATCAGTCGCATTTATATCAGTGCCCTCCGGCATCCAGAAGTCGATAACAATCTGAGGACTGGTCGAATTTGGGAAGAAACCGGGTTTCATAAACTGGAAACCCCAAATCGCAGCTGCGAACATGATAACCGCGATGCCAACCGGAACACTCTTATGATTAAGCGTTTTCCGCATAAAATTCTTATAAATGCGAAGACCTCGCCCTTCTACACGAAGGTCCGGAGCCAATGCGCCAATCGGATCTTTGAAAAGCAAATCGGCAAGGAACGGTACGGTTGTGATAGCAAATACCCAACTATAGAAAAGTGAGATTAAAATCACCCAGAATAGGTGGTTAGTGAATTCTGCTGTGCGCCCTGGCGCGAAGCCAATCGGGGCAAACGCCAAAATTCCAACGATAGTACCACCGAGCAAAGGCCACTTGGCTTGGCCGACGACTTCTTTTGCCAACTCAAGCTTTTTGCGACCAGCTTTGATACCAACCAGTAACCCTTCCGTTACAACAATCGCATTATCAACTAACATCCCTAGTGCAATAATCAGGGCTCCAAGCGATACACGATGCATCGGGATACCGGCAACCTGCATGGTTGCGAGTGTTGCAGCAATTGTAACAACAAGAACAATACCGATAATCAGTGAAGACTGCGGGCCCATGAAAATGACGAGTGTTACAAGAACAATAACAAGTGCTGCAACCACATTGAGAGCAAAATCAGTTACCGCAACATCAACGATCTTGCCCTGATGGTAATACTCATGCAGTTCCATACCGATCGGGCGCGATGCTTCTGTTTTTAGAAGAATTTGGTCGATGGAGGCACCCATTTTCACCACATTGGCACCCGTTACATTGGCAACACCGATAGCAATAGCTGGATCGCCATTATAACGAACGATTTGACGAGACGGGTCAAGATAGCTTCGTTCTACATTTGCAATATCACGCAAATAGAGTGTCGTGCCGTCGGTTGCTGTAGAAACTTTAATGTTTTTTATAGCCTCAACGCTGTCCAAATTTCCACTAGGGGTGATAATCAGACGCTGATTGCCAATAACCACATCGCCAGAAGACACAACCGCATTCTGTTGCGCAAGATCTGCATAGACCTGTTGCAATGAAACGCCAAGACGAGTAGCGCGTTCGCGGCCAATTTCTACATAAATAACCTCGCGCTGAGCACCCAGGATATTAACTTTGCCAACCCCGTCGCCTCTAAGAAGCTCTAGTCTTAAGTCCTTTGCGTATTCATGTAATTCCTTATCTGAATAGCCAGGCCCTGTAAGAACGTAATATAAGCCAAATACGTCACCAAAATCGTCATTGATAATAGGCTTGATGGCACCGGGTGGAAGATTATCAATGTTATCTGTTACCTTGTTCCGCATTTTGGTCCAAATTGCCTGCAAAGCGGGCTTATCGGGCGCGAACTCGAATTTAATTTCTACAGTAATAATCGATAGGCCATTCGAAGAAATTGAACGTAGCTCTTTTACTTCTTGCATTTCCTGAAGTGCGGTCTCCAAGGTTTCCGTCACTTCTTCTGCAACCTCTTTTGGAGAAGCACCAGGATATTGAGTAATGATCCGGGCCTCTCGAATAACAAATTCCGGATCTTCGAAACGTGCCATACTCTCGTACGCTAGCCACCCGCCAACGAGGGCACAAATCATAATGATAAATGAAATGAGGCGATTCTTAATTGAAAATTCTGCAGGATTCATTGATGCCTCCTTTACGGTTCGAAGCGACGGACTTGCATGCCGTCATGAAGAAATGCTGCTCCAGCACCAACAATCTGTTCACCAGCTTCCAGACCACTTTCTATTCTTAGAGTTTCACCAAAATCGGTACTGGTGATCACCTCACGTTTTGAGACAGTCATAGTTTCTGGATTGACAACCCAGACAAAAGTTTTGCCACCTTTCGCGAGGATTGCATGAACAGGAATTTCCATTCTTTCAGTACCACCCGTTTCGCTAACAACTCTAAGAACACCATCAACATGGCCTGTCATTCCAGGCAGAATATTTAGACCTTCCGGCGGGTTAAATGCGAATGCCATCTCGAAAGTCTGTGTGCGCGGATCCGCTTGACGAGCACGTTCTGAAATATGCGTAGGGATAGCTTGATCAGGTGCAGCATCAAGCGTGATGGTGTTTTCAAGAATTTCGATCCGACCAGAATTTGCAACCAATGTAGCAGGGATTTGGACCTTGGCTTCGGCTGCCCCCATAGTTTGAAGTGTAATGATGGGAGTTTGTGCTGTTATGCTTTCGAAATTCACAACATGAACTGCAGCAATACTACCTTCAAAAGGCGAGCGCAGTACGGTGTCTTCATGCGCTTTTTGAGCGATGTCAAGATTGGCGCGCGCGATATCAAGCCTTGCCTTACGTTGATCCTGAATACTTTGAGCGAGAGCGCCTCGGGAAACAAGAAGCTCGCCGCGATCAAACTCTAGTTCAGCCGTGTTAAACTCTGCTTGTGCAGCCCTAAGGTTATTAAAGAAATTGCGTTGATCAAGTTGCGCTATAATCTGACCTTTCTTGACTATATCGCCCTCAAGGACCTCTAGTTTGGTGAGTTCACCATTAACTTCAAAGGTCAGATTAACGGACTCGTTTGCTTCAACAATTGCTGGAAATGAAACCTTCCTGATATCGGATGAGGCTTTAATCTCAATCATTTTCACTGGCCTCGCTATATTTGCCGAGTCCGAATCTTGTTGTTCATTCGAGCAAGCCGAAATTAGAAATGATGATGCGCACAGAATTGCAATAAATGACTTTTTCACTTTATGTGACATAGGGGGATCCTTAATCAAACTCTGGTATTACAGGTTAAAATGAATTGGCTGGGTATTGGCAGGGATCGCGCCTGAGCGTGCCCTTGTCTCAACAGTTTTTTTCTTTTGCCGCTCTACTGGAGCATTAGTCTCGGTGGACTCTTTCCAAAAGTAAGCGTCTTGCACGATGTATTTACGGTAGAATTTTCCAACAAACCGTATTTGTTCATACGCTGATAACGTCATGCCCTTGATGGTATACAGTAGTGACATTTGAAGGCCCTGTTTAATAAATGCTGTTCATAATAATTGTTGGAGGGCGTTATGTCTGACCGCCGGCTTGAAAACCATGTCCGAAACGGTCAATGTATTGATATTTTCGGTCAACATGATAGGTTACACTCTGTCAAATTTGCAAAAGGGCCAAGCAATGGACATGCATTCCAGAAGGACAACTGCGAGTGTTCGTATTTTACTGGATGCCGTAAGTGAGTTGGGCGTGACCGCGCATACCTGCCTCACCAATACAGGCATATCAGAACAGGATTTGCTGACACCTGGTACTATGATCACTTTGGCCCAAGAAGTCGCTGTAACCGAGAATGCAATCGCAAATCTAAAGAAAGAGCAATGCCCTGGCGTCTATGTTGGGCGCAAATACAATGTTCATGCATTCGGGATTTGGGGATTTGCAATGCTAAGTAGCCCCACATTGAGAACCGCCATCCAAACAGGCGTCGACTTCACAGCGGTGTCACTCATTCTCGCGGACATGCAACTCTCTAATGTTGATAGCACGCCACTCGTTACATTCGATATGTCACAGCTACCACACTCTATTCATAATTATGCGCTCGAAAGACATGTTACAGTTACGATGACTTTTGTTAAAGAGGTTGTACCAAGCTTCAACGTAGATGATTTTATTGTTTACACAACAAATGCAGATACATCATATCAGGCGATATTAGCCAAAGCGCTGGGTGTAACCGTTCAGTATAATGAGACCTTAAACGGGTTACTCCTTGCTCCTTATCAATTGGACGCCCCCCTGCCTAAGTCGGACCCTGTGACACTTGAATATTGCTTGGCGCAATGCAACACACTTTTGGCTGAACAAACAGGCGCTTTGCCAAAATGGTCTCAACAAGTTCAGGATGCAATTATCCCTCTTATTGGTAAAGAAATTAAGATAGAGGATATTTCGAGTAAACTTTCTATGAGTGAACGCACGCTGCGCCGTCGACTAGACGCGGAAGGAACAAATTTCAGGGAGATATATACGGACGTCAGGATGGGTATCGCGACTGAACTCCTTGAAACAGTGAAGTTAAGCGTAGAGGCTGTATCATGGCGTGTTGGCTATACAGAACCAGCGGCATTTATTCGCGCTTTCAGCAAAAAGTATGGCCGAACACCTGGCAAAGTAAGGCTTCGCAATATAAATAATAATGTTGATATGATTAGGACTTAGAAATTCCCATGTTCAGCATATAGTCCATAAATCAATAGTACGTAGTCTATGTTGATAGGGTGCATGTTTGGTCAAACACTGTTTCTATAGTCTAGCAACCCGTCATATTACCGCCTGACCGGCTGCGTGTCCGCTCGCCCAAGCCCACTGGAAATTATAGCCGCCCAACCAACCTGTGACATCCACCGCTTCGCCAATAAAATATAAACCGGGAACCGTTTTACATTCCATTGTACGCGAACTTAAAGCATCAGTGTCAATGCCACCCTTGGTAACCTCGGCCTTGGCGTAGCCTTCAGTTCCGGTAGGGCTTAAGTGCCAGCGGGTTAACTGATCAGCGAGAGTGCTTATTGTCATGTTGGAAATTTCACCGATAGGCCTTTTGAATTCGCCAACCAGTGCCTCATTAAGCCGCGCAGGTAAATACGCTTCCAGAATAGATTTCAATTTTTGTTTGGGATGTTGTTTTTTCTGCGAGACCAACCAACCATGCCCATCAGCAATAGTAGGAAGTAAATTTACGCTGACTGCTTCACCAGATTGCCAATAAGAAGAAATTTGCAAAATTGCAGGGCCACTTAAACCGCGATGGGTAAAGAGAATATTCTCCCGAAATCCGGTGCGTTCATTAAAAACATTAGCGTCAACAGCCACACCCGCCATAGACTTCATAAATTCTTTATCTTCAGCGTCAAAAACAAATGGAACCAAAGCAGGTTCTGGCTTAACGAGGGCAAGTTCAAATTGCTCAGCGACCTCATAAGCGAACCCCGTTGCTCCCATTTTCGGAATAGAGGGGCCACCCGTTGCGATGATAAGGTTTTTCGCACCAACATTGCCACTAGATGTTTCAAGAATAAAATGGTGGTCAGCATCCCGCTTTATAGATTTCACACTCATTTCCGTGCGTAACTGCACGTGCGCCTTTTGGCATTCATCCAGCAAAACCTTCAAAATCCGTTTGGCACCCTGGTCACAAAATAATTGCCCGAGCTTCTTTTCATGCCAGGTAACACCGTGCGACGCCAATAGTCCCATAAAGTCCCAAGGAGTGTAACGCGCCAATGCTGATTTCGCGAAATGGGGATTCCTGCTGATATAGTTCTCAGGCTTAACGTCTTCGTTGGTAAAATTACAGCGCCCACCCCCTGATATCAGGATTTTTGCACCTGCCTTTTTACCATGCTCTAACAGCAATACTGTTTTACCGCGCTGGCCCGCTGTAAGGGCGCACATTAAACCTGCTGCCCCGGCTCCAATAACGATAACATCATATGATTGCATCAAAACCCTACCAGTATAGTCGCATAATAAATCGACTGATTATGCGCTGAGACGCACAAATTCAATCACCATTGGTCACATTTACACAATTTTCCAAAAAAACTACCTGGTTTTTATGTTTCGTTAACTGCCGTATGCGAAATATACGCAATGTCACATTTGTGAGCAGCTAAATTTAACGATAAGAACATGGGGTCTTATGATCATGTCTTCCACTGGGAACACAAACACCAAGACTATTTTTAGTATACAAAACTTCTTAATCAGCATCACTGCTGTGCTTACTTTGATCATTATGACAATGACCGCGGTACAGATCAGCGACGCTTTGAAGAAGAGTGAAGCAGCAGATCGGTCTTTAGCGATCAATTCGACAATTGATGAATTGACCCAACTGAAAAACTCTGTAGCGCTTGAACGCACTGCCGTATCGACAGCATACGGATTCGAAAGTGCAGCCCCCCCTAGTTTCATCAACACTGTTGAAAATAATCGCCGCTCTGCAAATGGTGCTTATACAGCTGTGCTACAATCGATAACAGTTTTAGGCGAATTTACCGGAAGTGGGGACAAGTTACGCGAATTCCGAGCAGCCTTTAAAGCTTATGACGAAATCGGTCCCAAACTATTACAAGAAATCCGTTTGTCATCAGATGATAGAGAATTAAGAGCCCGAAAAGCTCTCACCCCCCTGAATGATCTTATCGATAAAGCAGCGGACCTGAGGGGTGCAATCGAAAATGGCTTCGATCTCGGAAACAGCAAATTATATTCCATTACTCAATTAAAACAAAAATTGTGGCTGATGACAGAATATGCTGCACAAGAATCAGCCGCAATCGGGACCAATATCGCAGGCAACCAAGCAATGGACCCCTTTAAACTGCAAGCAATTTCAAGGTATGGGGGTTTTGTAGCAAGTGCTTGGTCACAAGCAAAATCAATTGTTGCCTCTGAATGGATTAATCCTGAGATTAAAGCACAAGTAGCCGCGATAGAAACTAGCTTCTTTGAAGAGTTCGTTGAAACAAAAGACGAAATATATGCTGCTGGTGAAGTTGAAGATGACGAAGAACCAGATTATGAACTAACCGCTGAAACATGGATTGAAACTGCGGCGGCGGCTGCCTCACCCATACAAAAAATGGGCGATCTCGCAGATAAACTAGGTCGAGAATTAAACGAGGAAGCTGTTGCTTCAGCAAGTACAAGCTTGACAACAGCAATACTCATTTTGGTTGCTGTTTTGGTTATCGCAGCAGGAGCGATCTTTATCGTTCTTTCACGTGTAACCAAACCAATCAACGCCATTTCTGACACTATGATTGTTCTCGCCGATGGCAATCTTGAAGTAGAAGTTCCCTATGGTGACCGCACTGACGAAGTTGGCACGATGGCAGGCTCCGTTCAGATCTTTAAGGAAAATGCGCTAGAACGTCGCCGCCTCGAGGCTGAGCAGCGTGAGCGCGAAGAAGCTGAGCGTGAACGCAAAGCCGAGGAAGAACGCCTGGCCCGTGAAGCAGAGGAAGAACGCCGGGTTCGCGAAGAGCAACAAGCTGAAGAAGCCAGAAAAGAGCGCCGTCAGGCTATGCTCGATCTTGCAGACAAGTTTGAAGCATCAGTTATGGAGGTTGTGGAAAGCGTCGGCCAATCAGCAAGCGATATGGAACATGCTGCAACAGGCCTGACCCAAACAGCCGACGATACATCAAAGCAATCAGAAATCGTTTCTATGGCTGCGCAGCAAGCAAGCGGAAACGCACAGATGGTGGCAAGTGCAGCCGAAGAGTTATCTGCGTCTGTTCGTGAAATTACGGGTCAAACCAACCAATCAAGTGCCGCAGCAAGAAATGCAGTTACCCGTACAGAGGAAGCGGGTAAGGATATTGCTGAACTTGTTAGTGCCGCCCAAAAAATTGGTGACGTTGTCAATCTTATTAACGATATCGCTGAGCAAACAAACCTACTAGCACTTAATGCAACGATTGAAGCCGCACGCGCCGGTGACGCAGGCAAAGGTTTCGCCGTGGTAGCGAGCGAAGTGAAAAGCCTTGCGAACCAAACTGCTAATGCGACACAGGAAATTAGTGATCAGGTTAGTGGCATGCAAACAGCAACCAATACAGCCGTAGAAGCCATTGACCAGATTAAATCAATCATTGGGGAAATCGATTCCACTGCTGTTTCTATCGCATCAGCGGTAGAAGAACAGGACGCCTCTACGCAGGAGATCGCAAGAAACGTCGCAGAAGTATCAACAGGTACTGAAGAAGTGACCTCAAACATTAACGAGGTTAGCACAGGCGCCAGCTCTACTGGCGCAGCAGCGACACAGGTTCTGTCTGCTGCCCAGCTGCTCACGCAACAATCAAATGACCTGAGAGGTCAGGTAGAGAATTTCCTGGATACAATTCGCAGCTAATCAGCCTGTTACATAACAACAATAGAAAGGGACCTGCATTTAGGTCCCTTTTTTCTTGCGTATCAGCTAGGGATAGCTATATTGCGCGGCACCAAGCCCATTCGGGCTTATTTCTGATCAGGAGCGGTGGCCGAGCGGTTTAAGGCGCACGCCTGGAAAGCGTGTTGGGCGCAAGCCCTCCAGGGTTCGAATCCCTGTCGCTCCGCCAGAAATATATTCTAAGCACACAGCTGTTCTAGGATTTTAGATAGACTTGATCGCTATCTGGCCTCATAAAGCATTCACCGTAAAAAACTGAACCTTTTGCAAACATTTGCTTGACCTTCTGTCGAGTTTGGGCTGCTATCAGGTTTGAATATATTAATGTCAAGTGACCTAGGGGACGAAACAATGGTATTGGCGCAGCTTAAAAATGTGTTTCGCTTTTTTGAAGGTAGCGAAATGCCTTCAGGCGAAGAAAAAGAACAATTGATCAAAGAAGTTTTATTAATGGTACTGGCGCGGGCAACCAGCAGCGACTCAAACATTGATAATCTGGAAGTTGAAACCGTACAAAATATCTTCAAAGCTAGAACTGGCGAAGAGGTCAGCACGAAGGATGTACGTGTTGCTGCATTGTCTGAATTGTACGAATCTGCGCCACTGCCGCGCTACCTATCGAAAATGAGCGGTAAACTGGGTCAGGACGACTGCATTATGATCGTAGAATCGCTTGCAGAAGTAATCAAAACAGATGGTGAAGTGCGCCCAACCGAAATTGAATTTTTCAATTCTGTTGTAAAAGCAATGGGCCTAAGTTCAGCACAAGTTGCTGGTTTAGAATAAGCCGCAATTCACAGATCACACATAAGGCACCGTCAGGCTAGAACTTGCGGTGCCTTATTCGTTAAGACACCATATAATCAAGTCCGTTCTTGATACATAAAGCAGAAAACTATGCCGTATTGGATCACAAGCCTTGCAGGAATTGGCCTCATCCTATTGATTGCCTACCTTGCGTCTACCAATAGAAAAGCCATCAGCCTTCGAGTGGTTGGTAGTGCCTTTGCTCTTCAAATTGCAATTGCTGTGTTCGTTTTTTATGTACCATTCGGACGAACAGCGATCGAGAGCATGTCTAGCGGGGTTTCTGCGCTTCTTGGATATTCTCAAGCTGGAATAAATATGGTTTTCGGCCCGCTCGCAAGTGACAATATGGGTGTTATTTTTGCCGTCAGAGTGTTACCGATTCTCATATTCTTTTCTTCTCTTGTCGCTGTACTTTATCATGTCGGAATTATGCAACGTGTTGTCGCATGGGTTGGCGGTGCCTTACAAAAGACAATAGGAACAGCTCCTGTCGAGTCTTTAAACGCAACGGCAAATATCTTTGTTAGCCAAACAGAGGCTCCGTTTGTGATTAAACCCTATCTATCCAGCCTTAGCAAACCGCAATTATTTGCTATTATGGTCTCTGGTATGGCTTCAGTGTCTGGTTCTGTGCTCGCAGCCTATGCTCAGTTTGGAATCAATATCGAATATTTATTGATCGCAAGTTTCATGGCCGCACCTGGCGGGTTATTGATGGCAAAAATCATTATGCCCGATGATAACGCGTCTAAGGTAGATAATAAGGACTTGGTTAACCTTAAGGACGCGAAAACAGAACATTCCAATGTCATTATGGCGGCGGCCGTTGGCGCTCAAGACGGATTAATGCTCGCAGTCAACATTGGAGGGATGCTTATTGCCTTTGTATCCTTAATTGCGCTGCTAAACGGGATTGTCGGTTATGCTGGCGGGCTGGTTGGCATTGATAATCTAAGCGTCGAAATGGTTCTCGGATACATTTTTGCACCCGTCATGTTTATGCTCGACATCCCATGGAATGAAGCTCAAACAGCAGGGGCAATCTTTGGCGAAAAGCTTATTCTGAATGAATTTGTTGCCTATATAAGTTTGGGTGAAATTCAGGATACCCTTAGCCCCCGCACAGCGGCAATTACAACATTTGCGCTGTGTGGCTTTGCAAATCTAAGCTCGATTGCCATTATGCTAGGTGCACTTGGTTCTTTGATCAAAGACCGGATGTCAGATATCGCAGCGCTTGGATTGCGGGCTGTCCTCGCAGCATCTTTGTCGAATTTGATGAGTGCTGCGCTAGCAGGATTATTAATATCGCCAACCTAAGAAGAATATAACTATCCGTTTCATTAACCGACGGCGCTTCCCTGGAACATAGTAAAGCCAAGCGATTGTCCGCGTGCGATTGTTTCCTTGTCACGGCAATCTTCTAAGATAAATTTGGCAATACCCATATCCTTTAGTCGTGTTTTTAAGAACAGTGCTCGCTTACTATCCAGCCAGTAATTGGACACGTCATTAGGGTAGCGTATTTTCACAAAATCGGCAGCCAGTAATTCCTTGTTCGCCCAACCGAACGAGATTAAGTCCATATTACTGATAGAATATTTGAACCCGAGCTCTTTAATTTTATCTTGAGCTGACAAAAACAGACTAGAATTCGCGAAAAGATCACCCAAAGAAAAATCAAGAATCACTTTCGAACGTGCAACATCTGCAAGGCCATGATTAAAGCCATCAAATGCATCGCTCATCACAGCGTTAACCGTAACTTTGATACTGGATGCTAACGACTGAGTATTCTTCATATTAATGTCTGATCGTAGAATTCGATCAGCAATTAAATCAGCCAAGTAGCCATCAAACCATGGATTTGCCTTTAGCTTTGTTTCTTTCAACAAATGATCAAATATTGCATCATTTGATATGAACTTATGAAACATTACAGGAACCGAACCATGACCTTCAATGACTGCCATAATCGCTTGCTGTTGGATAAAGGATGTTACATCAGCGCTTTTGAGCACATTCGTTAAAGCCAACAACATCTCAGGGTCGAGGTCACGGCGTTTAGCCTCTGTAGTGGGCATTTTTACATCTACATATTGCACGCGTGATTTTGGCGTTGATGACGTATTATTGTTTGAAGAGGTTCCAACCGATACAGGGGCTGCTTGTGTTACCGCGACACCAGTCGCCTCAAGTGCGTCTACATCATCAACAAGGCGCTGGTAATCTTTCTCCAGATCATACCAGGTTGTAAAATTGTCTGCGACACCAGGTTCAACAGGGTTAGTCGGGATCACTGCAGATGATTTCAATTCTTTATATACGTTCGCAAGCGCTGTCGCCATATCGTATATATCTGCCGTTTTCGTAATCAGAATAATATCGCTACTCGGCAGAGGAAACATCGTTGAACCATGTTTTTCCACCAATGGTCTTAGGGCCGCGCCCGCAGCGCGTTTAAAATGACCATCTTTCAAGTGACGCTCAAGCCGTGACATTTTAATGTGCAAAGCTTTGCGGCCTTCCGTATGCCTTTCTAACTGGCGTAAAAAGTCTCTTAACTTGCTAAATGATTCATCTGTAGACGACATTGGTATAATCTCTGTTTAACAGCCCCCCCATTGGCCAGTTTTTACTCTCTAAATTTAAAACACGAAATCTATAAAAATTTCTTAAATATCATCAAGATATCTAACGGCGCTTATATTGCCGTTGGTGCAGCCACCATCCATCCTTGTTGATCGAATAAACTGGACGGTAATGCAAGATACTATCATGGGACACAACCTGATCGATCTGGTTATCCAGAATATATTGCTCACCATCAACCAAAACTGCGAGAACAGCGTGGGCAGCGCGTAGGTTTTCATCCTGCAATATTACAAGACGCATTTGCCCAGCATCGAAACCCAATCGCAGCAAGGTTACATACTTGCTGATCGCATAGTCTTCACAGTCACCATCTTTGAAAAAAAACTCTTGCGGTGTCGCCCAATAATCAGGCACCCCCCAATTCACTGGATCAACAATATAAGGGGACCGGTTCATATACCGATTAACCTTGGCCAACATATCAAACGAAGGTTTCGACGCCGTTTCACTGATAAAAGTTTCCCACGCCTGACGATTACAACGCGCGCGCATTAAGCCGATGCAACGCACATTTTCAGGCAACGTCGGTTCAATGATTTTCTCTGAATTTAGATTGTGACGACGCCACAAATCAACCCATTTTGTAAATCGCTGGATGTTAGCCGAATGGATTTCTCTACTTTGAAACAACCCCTTCGATAACCCTAAGAATGGCGATGATCTGGTTTGACCTATCGGTGTTGAATCTGGCGCCTCTTGATCTTGTGTATCATCAGGGCGTAAGCGAATGATATCCGGGTTATAGGCATAAACATTAGCCGATACTATCCAAATACATATAAGCGAGAAAATTTTCATTGAGCGAACCACCATTATGTTTCAACATAGCATGAGTAGCTGAACAAAAAAGCGAATTCATTGTTTCAAGGACAGAATTTCTTAATACAGCAACAAGGGATCAAAAAATGGCTGAACGGACTTCGCGTCAATCTTTTCTTATTGCAGGTATTATTATTACTGCTGTCGCTGTTTTTGGATTTATACTTATCACACGCTTCGCAAATAACGAATCGCGTCAAAACCTTAAACAATGGGAAGACAGGTTAGGCCTTGTTGCTGATAGCAGAGTATCGGATGCATCTGCATGGCTAAACCGACATTTAAAAACAATAGAAGACCTCTCGACAGATGCTTCGCTACAGCTCTATGCGTCCCAGATTATTTCAGACGATGATGAAGTTCTGGCTGAAGCTCAGCGAGGGTTTGTATTTTCATTACTATCTGCAGAAGCCGAGCGGTCTGGTTTTCATGAAGTCCGCGCTATTGATCCGATCGGAGCCAATATCAGGCGGCCAAGGCGCGCAGGCATCGCGCTCATCGATGGGGATGGAAACGGGCTTGTAACCACTACCGGAATGCCACAAATCAGCCACCCAAGCCTCGCGAAAGAAAAAGCCAGAAAACCCTTCATTATGCTTGGCCCTCAGTTAAGCGATAAAACAAAATTGGTGTTGTTTGGTGCGCCGATTGGTGACATCGGGAACATATGGCTTATTGGCGCAAAACCCCTCGATAGTGACTTTCTAAAAACACTGGAGCAGCCAGGGGCTGTGAGTAATAGTGCAAAAACATATGTCGTAAGCCCTGCCGTCAACAATGACCAAAATATAACAGCAATTACCCCTATTGGCGCCAGCTTACAAAGCAATGATACACTCACTGACAATGCCTCATTATTCGCCTTGAAAAACCCGGGCCTCTATACATTCGACACGGACACCACAGGCAATAGCGTTCTTGTTACAGGGCGCGAGTTTACTGCCCCGGTGCCATGGATACTCGTGCGCTCTATTTCTTCAACTGAAGTGTCTGCTGATATTGATCGCCGGTATAACAACCTGATTGTTACTCTATCCCTATTCATCGCTGTGATTGTAACCGCCCTGGTATTAATTTGGCGTATTAGTGTTTCCAGAAAACTGGAAGTTGCCTTTGAAGAGCAATCTCGACTGAGTGCAACCAACGCCGCCCTGAGTGTGTTTCTGAAAACGCTAAGCGACAGCCAGCCAACAGCAATTGCGGCCTTAAATAAAGATTTTAAAATTCATTTTGCCAACCGCGGTATGTGTAATCTCCTCGGTATTGACGAGGAAGCTGTTACAAACAGTCGATTTGATTCAGTGTTTCCAATCGAGAATGCGGAAAAATTCCGCGAAGCAATAGACAAGGCCGCAAATGGCGCCCCAAGTGAGTTCACAATGTCATACGGGCAAGACACTAAGCGCCTTTATCATGTACAATCACTGAGTTTAAACACCTCAAAAGAGTATGACGCTTCTGTTCTATTGGTTATGCAGGATGTAACTGAGCTTGTAAAAGCACAGGAAAAAACAGAGTTATTACTCCGTCAACTTGTTGCCAGCTTAACCGAAATTATCGATGCCCGTGATCCGTGGGCCAAACATCATTCAGCGAGAGTTTCTGATGTTGCATGCGCAATCGCCCAAGAAATAGGATGGAGCGACAAGGAAATTGAATCCTTATCCATTGCAGGTCAGCTGGTGAATTTGGGTAAAATATTTGTCCCATCAAATATTCTTACAAAAGAAACACCCTTGAGTGATGATGAGTTGGATTTAGTCAGGCACAGCATGCAGCGTGCTGCTAACCTTGTGAAAGGTATAGATTTCGATGGTCCTGTCGCAGAAATGATGGAGCAAATTCAAGAGAATTGGGATGGTTCTGGCGAACCCGACGGTCGTAAGGCAGAAGAGATCGAAGCTGGAGCAAGAATTCTTACCGTCGCAAATGCCTTTGTCGGAATGGTTTCAAGCAGGGCACACCGTAAAAGCCTGGGCTTTGATAAAACAATTGATATTTTACAGAATGAAAGCGGTAGCAAATTTGATCGTAGAGCAGTTGCAGCATTACAAAATATTCTAGAAAATCGTGACGGACGTCAGGAATGGGGCCATTATACAGAAACGGTGGATCAAACAGACGAGTAGACAAGTTTAGACAACGGCAAAAATCGTCTGGAAGTTAGTTATTGCTTTCTTCTGACACAATATCGCTCAGGCGTGATAACAAGGCCCTACCTTTGTCGCCGCCATCTCCCAAAATACGATTGTTGAGCACAACTTCAAACGCCCTGATATGGGCATTTAGTACTTTCTTAGATAGCGGCGATTCAGCATTTTTTGCTTTTAGGTATGTACATAATGATGTTCCAACCTCTGTCATAAGGATGAAGTTAAAACTACCCCCCATACCCTTAATATTATGAGACAGGCTGTAAAACTGATCTGACATTTCAGACATTTTATCTGCCATAGCATCAAAGCTATCAAAAAGGGCTTTCATGTCTTTAATGGCATCAGCTGTCCAGTTCAGATACTGGTTAAACAGCTCGTCGTCCGCAAATATATCGCTATCGTGTGAATCAATCATCCAATATACTTATCCGATAAATTATAAAGATTTAGTAACTTTATAACGGACCTTAAAGAAAATCGAGATTGTCGCAAATTCGTGATTTCAGTTTCTTTTTTGGAATCAAGCTTTATAAACTCTAAACAGATTTTTCGCACCGATGGTTAATGAGGAGCAAAATATGGGCCCCGGCGAGATTGTCAAAGTACAAGAATATCTACAAAATACATTCAGCAACGATAATTTAAAATTAATGAGACGCCCCAAGGCAACGGACTCGTTAGAGGTAATGCTCGATAACGAATTTATCGGTATCGTTTACCGCGATGAGGATGAAGGGGAGATTTCCTATCAGTTCCATATGACTATTCTTGAAGAAGATCTTCCACAAGAATAGACTATATGGTCATAGTAAAAAGCCGATCTAAAATCGGCTTTTTACTATATCTGGGTCAATTTTCAGCTAACATACACTGATTTCTGCCCGCTTCTTTAGCTTTATAAAGAGCCTCATCCGCACGTTGGATAAAACGCTCTATTGCTTCACCAGATCGAAACTCGGCAATACCAAATGACATGGTAACAGCGCCAAAGTCTGTGTTTGTTTGGCGGTTACGGATTTTCTTTGAAGATATTGATTTGCGAATCTGCTCAGTGAGGATTAACGCATTATTACTTTTCGTGTTCGGCAAGACAATTGCAAATTCCTCACCGCCATAACGCGCGGCCAGATCCTGCCCTTTCACATTATTACTCAAATCAGCGGCCACTAGTTTAAGTACCTGATCTCCGACCTGGTGACCAAATGTATCATTAAACTTCTTGAAATGATCAATATCAGCGATAACCAAACTAAGCGGGGTATCTTCGGCCACTGCTTCTTCTGAAACACGGGCGAGGAAGCTGTCAAACATTTTCCGGTTGGATATGCCTGTTAGGGCATCGGTCAGCGATTCTTTTCTAGTTTCCTCGAGGGACTCGCGCAGTGTACTGATTTCACTGGATGACTTATGAAGCTGCGATTGCAGTTTTTCGTTCGTATCCTGCATTTTCCAGGTTTCTTTTACGACATTCTGGATAAATTCTTCAAAATCAACGGGTTTTTCAACCGATGTAAAGTCTTGTAAATTGGATTTTATAGTATCCTGAAACCCTGCAAATTCATCAGATGCAGTCCCCAAAATATCGAGTACACCCGATACTTCATTCTCTATCTTTGCGCTCGTTTCGTTGATAATTTCTGCATTTTCAACATTACTGAAAAATCGCCGATAGATTTCGGACGATATATCGATAGTAAATCCACCTTTTTCGGCAATAATTTTATCCAAGGCCTTGTTTAAACTTGGAATTTGATCACTCGCATAACCAAACCAAATTTCATAATTTTGGGGGATAGGTGGAACATTCAACTCTTCCATCAAACCAAATGCCCGTTTAGCATACGCGCTTGCTTGATTATCTGAAGTCATAAACTGCATTATTAATTCCCTTACCAATACAACTATCGCCTGAACCTGCTTCAAAGCGAAACCTATATTCGGCCCCCTGACTCAGTAGATAGCCATAATTCCTGACTAAAATATTAATAGTGCGTTTTAAATATAGTTAACAGAAATTAACCATAAAAATTAACGAAAAATTAACAAATACAATTTTTAGGGTAATAAAAATGCCTATGATTTACCCACTTTGGTGCTCAACCTTGGTTTATCTACCCTTTTTTCTTTCTGCGCTTGATAAGTCAGCATATAAGGAAAGATATTAGCTAGTCACATAGGTCAATCGGTGGGAGAAAATGATGCGCAATTGGTTTTTTGAGCAAATGGCTATGTATTCAGCGTATCATCGCGATGGTAGAAATCAGGCCACACACCATATCGGCGTCCCTTTGATTGTTTTCTCAATACTTGTATTAGCGGCACAAGTTCCCTTAGTGACATTAGCGATTGGTCCGCTAACGCTTGCGGGGGCGTTAATATCAATTCTATTGCTCGTTTATATAATAGCAGTTCCAATGGTGGGTATCATCGCCACATTCGTATATATGGTTCTCCTCTATATTGCTGAGCAATTCGGGCCAAACGACTCACCCTATTTGATTTTTGCTACTTGTTTTGTTGGCGGCTGGATTATTCAGTTTATTGGTCATGGCTTTGAGGGGCGTAAACCTGCATTATTTGATAATCTCTTACAAATCTTTATGGCCCCGGCGTTCTTGATTGCAGAAATTCTCTTCACCTTAAAACTGCAAAATCACCTTGAGGAAGAAATTGCGGCCCGCATTGATAAATACCTTCCGCAGGGCAAAGAAGCCACTTCATAAGCTAAAGGGCAGCCACGCTTATAAATAAGGGGTCGCGAGCCACAGAATTCTTCCAAATAAACGTTTAAAGAACCCGCGTTTATTTAGATTAGGAATAGTCACAGGCTTTGAGCCTAGGAGTTTTGCATCGACTTTTTTATTCATATTTTTTGCAAAGCAAGCATCATAACACTCAATATTGAATTCAAAATTCAACTTCAATGACCTCGCGTCCCAATTGCTGGAACCTAACAGCACCCAATCTTCATCCACGATCATCAATTTGGTATGATCGAACGGCGCTTTACCAGCAAAGATCTTGCAACCAGAACGGATCAAAGGTTTCAATGAAGCGAAAGCTGCTAATCCGAAAAGAGGTAAGTTGCTTTTTTCGGGTATTAAAACTTGCACCTCCACCCCTCGAAGGGCCGCTTGTTCAAGGGCTGCCAAAAGCGCTTCGTTTGGCAGGAAATAGGGGGTGACAATTTTGATATTTCTTCTGGCAGCAGCGAGCGCGCTCTCAATAATCATCGCCGTTTTTTGCCGAGGTTCGTCCGGGCCATCAGCAATAGCGCGTGCAATCATAAAATTACAGCCTTCACCACTAGACCATAAGTCATGCAGAGCAAACCAAAGATTACCCTGTAAACTTTCGCCTGTTGTAAAAATCCAATCGTCAGCGAAAGCCTCCATCATCTGGTTTACAATAGGCCCTTTTAAGCTGAAGTGAGTATCCCTTACCCGTGGTCTCCCATCACTTCGCTCTAAATGATGTTTTCGGATATTCATACCACCGGCGAACCCCTGCCTACCATCAACTATTAGAAGCTTCCGGTGCGTTCTTAAGTTAAAAAAGGCCAGTCGCCAGGACAGTCTCGCGGGATTAAACACGCCAACAGCAATATTGTGGCGCCTAAGCAAATTGGAAACGGGCTTAAAGCCATACCAATTCCCCACCGCATCAACCAACACACGCACCTCGACACCGCGTTCTTTCGCGCGCACAAGTGCCCTTACGAATCGACGGCCAGCTTGGTCAGCCTGAAAAATATAGGTTGTTAGCGCAATCGATCGCTCAGCATTTTCAATGGCTTCGATCATCGCATTATAGGCTTCGCGGCCACCGCGCAGTGGCGCAATCTGGTTGTTTGCAGCTAAGGGCATACCTGTTAAACGCCCGGCCAGGCGGTCATGCGCAATCCAGCGTTTTGATGTGTTGGCATTTAAGCCTGCGAGCGATATTCCCGCCGGGTCAGCCAAAGCGCCGGTACGTGGCGGCAATCCTCTTTTCTCACGCGCGAGTTTTGCCCTTCGCCGAATCCGGCTAATTCCAAATAAAAAATAGGCAAAAAGGCCAAAAACAGGCGCAAGCCATACAAGCCCAATCCAGGCTATCGCTGATCGAACCTGGTCTTTAGTCGATAAAATGTGGATGCTGGTTAAAATTTGCGCGCACAAAACCACAAACGCCAAAATCAGACCATCTGGCAATATCAGCCCAAAGAGATTGTCATGTGGTTCTTGCAAAACAGCCCCGTACCATATTGTTTGGGATAAGATTGCCCCGCCCCAAACAAGTTTTGTCCATCACGCTACAATCTTATAATGGGAAACCAGAAGTCGAAATCAAGAACGTAAATCACTTTCTTCGCTTGTATCCGTCAGTGTCTTTCACTAGCTTGCCAACATGGTCGAAACATCTAAAAATACGCAAACGACATATCCTGACATAACACTAACCGCTCAAAAGTTGAACGTTAGGCGCGGTGGACGGCATGTTTTTGAGGATATATCAATATCGCTCACGAACCATTCTATCCAATATCTTCACGGTACAAACGGATCAGGAAAATCAACACTGATCCGCACCCTAAGCGAGCGATTAACCCCAATTTCAGGCGACATTAGCCTGCAAATCGACGGGGAATATGCTGAAATCTCTCAGAACCTAATGGTGCTCGATCATTCTAATGGCCTTAAAAATACATTTACCCTGTTGGAACACTGCTCGTATTTTTCGACCCTTCTAAACGGTGAAAAACCCGAGAAGCATCATATCGAACAATGCCTAGAGACGCTAAAACTCCAGCACCTTATCAACCAGCCAATTAAGTATTTCTCAAGTGGTCAGCGGCGGCGGGCGGCGCTTTTACGCTTTCTGCTGGTTGACCGCCCCATCTGGCTTATGGATGAGCCAACAGTGGGTGTGGACGCGGAAAACCGTGCGGCCTTAGCGGATATGCTGAAACGGCATATAAAAAAAGGCGGCGCGGCTATTGTCGCAACGCATGATGACATCGGCGTAGAAGGTGAAGTTATCAATCTGGATCAATATACACCGAAGATGCAATACGGAGGGTATTGGTCATGACAAGTCCTTCCCTGTTGACGATTTTTACCGCTTTAATTCAGCGCGATATAAAACTGGCCTGGTCCCAAGGTGGTGCCGGTGGCATGACATTAGGTTTCTTTCTGATTGCGATATCTTTGTTCCCGCTGGGAATAGGGCCGGAAGCATCAACACTTGCTAAAATCAGTTCTGGTGTCATTTGGGTTATTGCATTGCTGGCGTGTTTACTAAGCCTAGATCGCCTGTTCCAAGCTGACTTTGAAGACGGCACCCTCGATGACTTGTCATTATCGCCGATCAACTTTGAACTGATTGTTATCGCCAAAGCCATTGCACACTGGTCGGCAACTATTTTACCCATCATCATTTTCGCGCCTTTATTAGCCGCTTTATTAAACATGCCAGAAGTCGGGTATAAAATGCTGCTTATATCGTTACTGATAGGAACACCCGCCCTCAGTTTAATCGGCAGTATTGGCGCTGCTTTGACCGTTGCCTTAAGGCGCGGTGGGGTCTTGCTGACATTACTTGTTTTACCGCTTTATATACCAACATTAATCTTCGGCGTAGGCGCAATTGAAGCAAGTATAACCCTAACGGATCCGGCGCCGCATCTTGCACTTACCGGTGCGGTTACTTTGGTTGCCCTGATCATTTCACCATTTGCGTCCGCCGCCGCCCTTAGGCTGGCATTAGAATAATTTGCCCAAATCATCGCCTGAGACACAAGGCCACACTTGCCGTTCTCTATAGTTTGATATAGGAAATGGGCATGCATATTTTCGCGAATCCAGCACGCTTTGTGCGTTTAGCAAATCAAATATTACCGTGGGCCATTGCTATTATGGCGCTCACATTGCCCTATGGCCTATATCTTGCGCTTATTGCTAGTCCACCGGATTATCAGCAAGGTGATAGTGTCCGCATTATGTACATACACGTGCCAAGTGCATGGATGGCAATGTTCACCTATATGGTGATGGCATCAGCTAGTCTTGCAGCACTTGTTTGGCGGCATCCACTTGCACTCGTAGCAGGCAAAGCAGCAGCACCAATAGGTGCGGTTTTTACAGCCCTCGCCCTCATAACTGGCGCGCTTTGGGGTAAGCCAATGTGGGGGACATATTGGGTTTGGGATGGCAGGTTAACTTCCGTACTTATCTTATTTTTTCTTTACCTCGGATATATGGCAATCTGGCAGGCAATGGATGATGAGGAAACAGCCGGACGGGCCGCTTCAATCCTCGCGCTCGTGGGTGTTGTCAACCTTCCGATTATTAAGTTTTCGGTCGACTGGTGGAACACACTTCATCAGCCTGCCAGCGTAATACGCCTGGACGGCCCAACCATTCACGCAGACCTTTTAGGTCCCCTCTTGTGGATGGCGGTTGCTATGAAAGCCTATTTCATCGTGACATTCCTATGGCGTATGAAGCTTGAAATTAACAAGCGCAAACTCGCTGTAATTCAAATGAATATGGTGAATGCTCATGGCTGAATTTTTGCACATGAATGGTCATGGTAGTTTTATCTGGCTCTCATATGGGGTTGCTTTTCTGGCGCTTTTTATTATGGGGTTATTATCATTCTTAAAACAGCGAAACACAGAACATAAAATCGCTCAATTAAGACCATCCAAAAACCAAAGACAAAATAACAGCCCGTCAGATCAAGAACCATCAGGAACACCATAATGTCGAAAGGCCTTAAAACCCGAAAACACCAGCGCCTAACCATTATTATTGGTTTACTGGCAAGCCTGTCGGTTGCTGTTTTTCTTGTCTTATTTGCCTTGGGCGGTGATAGCTTGAGCTTATTCTTGCAACCATCCCTAGTTAAGGAAAAACAAGCCTCTGGTGAGCTACAACTCAAGCAACGATTTCGATTAGGCGGCCTTGTGGAAACTGGGTCTTTTAGCCGCCAGGATGATGGTTTGACTTACGTTTTCAGCATTACCGACTGTGCAACTACAATTCCTGTTCATTTCAAAGGTATTCTACCGGATTTGTTTAGAGAAGGTCAGGGCGTCGTCACAGAAGGGCAATTGGACGAAACTGGCACTTTCACAGCCGATACGGTGCTCGCAAAACACGATGAAAATTATGCGCCGCCCGGTACCTTACCGACAAACGCAGATGCCTGTACGCACCCAGATGCCGAAAAGCCTTATAATTCATGATCATTGAAGTAGGACATTTTGCGCTGATTGTAGCGCTTGTCATGGCGGCCATTGGTGCTGTTTTACCACATGTTGGGGCGACCACACATAATTCACAGCTCATGAGGCGGTCCACCGGGTTAGTCATCGGTCAGTTTTTGATGGCTGCTGTCGCGTTTGCATCCTTAATGTATTCCTACATTATTTCAGACTTCTCAGTATTGAATGTCGCGGCCAATTCGCATTCGCTTAAACCTCTTTTATATAAAATTTCCGGCACATGGGGAAACCACGAAGGAAGTATGCTGTTTTGGGTTTTGATCCTGACACTTTTCGGAGCAGCCGTTGGATTTGGTAAAAATCTGCCTCTCCGCTTTAAAGCAAGAGTGCTCGGCGTTCAAAGCCTTCTCATTCTCGGTTTTCTTTTATTCATTCTCTTAACCAGCAATCCTTTCGAACGCCTTGTCCCTGCTGCGTTTGAGGGAAATGGATTAAACCCTTTGCTTCAGGACCCTGGGCTCGCCTTTCATCCACCTATGTTATATTTGGGTTATGTTGGTCTCAGTGTTGCTTTTTCCTTTTCAATTGCCGCTTTAATTGAAGGTGAAATCACCCCAATGTGGGCACGCTGGGTACGCCCTTGGACGCTGGTTGCTTGGATATTCCTAACAGGGGGGATTGCCCTTGGTTCCTGGTGGGCCTATTACGAACTTGGCTGGGGTGGATGGTGGTTCTGGGACCCCGCGGAAAACGCGAGCTTCATGCCGTGGCTTGCCGCTACCGCACTGTTACATTCCGCAATCGTTGTCGAGAAACGTGACGCCCTCAAAAGCTGGACCATACTCCTTGCAATTGTTGCCTTTTCGCTAAGCCTGCTTGGCACATTCCTGATCAGGTCAGGCGTCATGACGTCCGTTCATGCCTTCGCCGTTGATCCAGAGCGCGGTATTTTTATTCTTGCGTTCCTTGCGTTTGTCATTGGCGGCGCTTTTAGCTTGTATGCATGGCGCGCACCCAGACTAGCGCCAAGCGGGATATTTGGGCTCGTCAGCCGCGAGAGCGCCCTTGTATTAAACAATATCTTGCTTTCAACATTCGCCGCTGTCGTTTTAATCGGTACGCTGTACCCTTTGTTCTACGAGGCCTTCCTTGGTAGCCAAATTTCTGTGGGCCCACCATTTTTCGAATTTGGTACAAAACTATTAATGACACCCCTTATCGTTGCCCTTGGGGTGGCACCATTACTGGCATGGAAACGCGGCAGGCTTTCGAAAGCATTCCAGATTACCCTTCCTGCTGCCATCATATCCTTGGCGATATTTGTTATGGCAGTATGGTCAAACATTAGCGGATTGGTGATGACCGGGTTAGGGCTTGCTTTGGCGACATGGTTATTGGTGGCAATTATTTTTGATATCACCGAGAAAATCCAACTGTTTAAAAAGCCCGCTAAATCCTTAAATCGGCTGCGTAACCTTCCGCGCGCAACGGTTGGAATGCATTTTGCCCACCTCGGACTTGCCATCATCCTTTTCGGCATTACGATCAGTGAGGCATGGACATCTGAGAAACTCGCCTTTATGGCCCCCGGTCAATCCGAGCAAGTCGGTCCGTTTGAATTTACTTTTGATAGTGTCACACCGTTTGCTGGCCCCAATTACACAGGAATTAGAGCCCAGTTTTCCGTTATGGACAACGGTACGAAGATCGCGACTTTATACCCTGAAGACCGCGTTTATACGGACCCTGTAACCAACACCACGGAAGCCGGTATTCACCCACTGATCAGCGGTGACCTTTATGCCGTTATTGGTGAAGCAGGGCGCGGCGGAAAATGGTCGGTAAGACTATATTTCAAGCCCTTTATATCTGGTCTATGGCTTGGTGCCGGATTTATGATGATCGGGGGCTTGCTATCCTTATCTGACAGGCGGTTACGATTGGGTGTTCCTTCGGCCAAGAAAAAAACCGTAAAATCAAACCCTGATCAGGCGGAGGCTTCATAATGCAGCGTTTTCTTCCTCTTTTGATTGTCATCGGCTTGGTTGGATTGTTTGCATATATGCTACGTGATGGTCGCAACCCAAGCGAAATAAAGAATATTCATGTGGGTGAACCGGCCCCTGAATTCTCCTTAGCCGATATTGGCGGTTCTGACGGCGATATCGACGAAACCATTTTAAAAAGTGGCTCCCCAGTTCTGGTTAATTTTTTTGCAAGCTGGTGTGTTCCATGCCGGGCGGAACACGATAGCCTTATGGAACTTGCCAACACCCACAATATTAAAATCATAGGGATCGCATACAAAGACAAGCCTGAGGATTCACGCGCTTTTCTCGAAGAACTAGGAAACCCCTTTGAAGTCTATGGGGGTGATCTTGACGGTGTTGTTGGCTTCGAATGGGGCGTAACCGGAGTACCCGAAACATTCATAGTCGACGGAAATGGACGTATCAGATATCACCATTATGGGCCAATTGTTGGCGATGCTTTGGCACAAAAAGTACTACCTGAATTCCTGAAGGTATCCAAATGACACAAAGCATACGCTGCACATTAACGGGTTTCGTCAAAAGCTTTGCAATTCTATTGCTGCTAGCCTTTAACGTCAGTGCGAATGATCTACCCTTAGAGGACCCGAGCAAAGAAAAAATAGCGCGGGAACTAATGAAGGAAATTCGCTGTCTTGTGTGTCAGAACCAATCAATTGAGGACTCTAACGCAGATTTGGCAAAAGACCTTAGAAAGATAGTTCGTGAACAGGTTAATGCTGGCAAGTCGCCCGAAGAAACCAAAGCATTTTTAGTAGAGCGATACGGCGATTGGGTATTGCTAAAACCACCTTTCAACACCGGAACACTATTCTTGTGGGCATCCCCTATCCTTTTCATTGGTTTGGGGGCATTCGCGCTATTCAGACGCTCACAATCAGCCCCTCACGCTCCTGAACGTTTGTCAGATGATGAACGCAAACAGCTAGATGATATCATGAGTACCAAGAAGGGCACCGACGGATGATCTGGTTATTGATATGTGCAGTGCTCCTCGTGGCTATCGGTTCCATTTTCTTTGTCGGAGCAAGGCGGGATAAAGCTGCCAATCCACTGGATTACTATAAAAACCAATTAAAAGAACTGGACGCTGATATTGAAAGAGGACTAATCGACCCAGCTACAGTTGCGTCCGCAAAGCTGGAAATTGAAAGGCGTATTTTACGGGCCAATGCGGCTAATCCCCATAACGCTGATAATGATAATCAGAGCACATCCAAAAGCTATAGATTTGAGCTTGTGATAATTCTTATGATCCTCGTCGGATCGTTTGCGCTTTATACCACTTTTGGATCACCTGAGGTCGAATCAGCAACAGCAGCTCGTGCAAACCTAAGGGAACGAACTGTAGCCGAAGGGGGACCAACACTTGGTCAAGCGATAGAGCAAATTGAAACGCACCTGGCAAAGAATCCTGATGATGCTACCGGCTGGGAGGTGTTAACAACATCCACACGAGCTGTCGGCGATCATGCCAGATCAATCGCCGCTTATAATCAATTAATTCGCCTGCAACCCGACAATATAGATTGGTATATTAAGCGACTGGAAGCCTATATCGGTATGGCAAATGGCCAAATTACACCGGCTGCTAATTTACTACTCAGCAATATTATCGATCTTTCGCCAGAGCATCCTGCCGGGCAATTTTACCTAGGCCTTGCATACAAGCAATCAAACCAACTAGAGGGCGCCTATCAGGTTTGGCAGGCCTTACTTCAAAATTCTCAACCAAATGCACCGTGGTACGCTATTGTACAACAGCAACTGGAAGAAATTGGCCCACAGTTAAACAAAACCTCCCCTAGCGGTCCTTCCAGAGCCGATATTGAAGCAGTAGCCAACCTTTCTGCCGAAGACAGAGAAGCTTTCATCAATTCAATGATAGACCGACTGAAAAACAAATTATCTGAGAACCCGAATGATATTGATGGCTGGCGAATGCTTGCGCGTGCTCTGGTTCAACAAGGGAAAAAAAGCGAAGCAATTCAAGCCCTTGAGGGTGCAATCACAGCCGTTCACGAAGAAAATCAAGAAAATGTGCGTCAAATCCTTGACAATTTAGTCGAAAATAACGATTTCTAAAGATATATAAAGTATAAGAGTTGCGTTTCCACAGGAACCAATTCCCTGGTGGCTAGGGAACACGAAGAAAATCGTTGTTCTTGGGCAAGCCGAAAATCGGCATAATTATATAACTAGGGTCTTTGGGTATGACCGGTATCAATCCCAATACCAATCCGCTGCAAAGCCAAATTCAGGCACAATTGCAAGCAGGGCGGCAATCGAACCGTAGTGATGCGGCACGGTTGACCAATACTGTTCGCCGACCAGAAACCCCTGTCGACGAGCAAGATGATGCGCTCGACACCCAAAGCGTTGCCGCCGACCGACGCAACCGCCTGCTGGCGCGAAATACACGCCAAACAGACGATGTTTCCTCGGCTGACGAGCTTGAAGAAGCGCAGGACCGTGTTGCCGCCTTCAATAGTAACCTTCGCGAAGCACCGATTGGCCGATTATCGAGCCAGGAAAGCGATACGCGTGATGTACCACTTGGGCAAATTGTCGATATTCGTGTTTAAAAACTAATCCAATTCCTCAATTAAAACTGGACGCTTGCGCTCAATCCATACATTCTATGTGAATGAGTACAATTATCTATCCAAACAACTTCTCACAGGAAATTCCCGAAGGGGATGACCATACGCGCGCGGTGTGTGGTGACTGTGGTTTCATTGCCTACGAAAACCCTAAAATAATTGCAGGTAGTGTCGTAGCATATAATGATCAAATCCTACTCTGCCGCAGGGCTATCGAGCCCAGAAAAGGGTTCTGGACCATTCCTGCTGGCTTTATGGAACTCGGCGAAACCCCAGCCGAAGGCGCAGCAAGAGAGGCATGGGAAGAGGCCCGGGCCAAGATTAAAGTTCATGATCTCCTTGCCATATACACTGTAAAAAGGATTTCCCAAGTTCATATGATGTACAGAGCATCCCTCGATGAACCTGTTTTTGAACCAGGCCCTGAAAGTCTGGAGGTTAAACTTTTCAGCTGGGATGACATTCCATGGGATGAACTGGCATTTCCAAGTGTTCATTGGGCACTCACCCACTACAAGGAAAGTATGGATCAAAACACGATCGCTCCACACACCAATCCTGAGAAATGGAAAGATGTGTAAATTTTATGATAGTTTTAATGACACCTTGACGTTTATTTAGGAACAAAATACCCTCAATAAGATAATATTGTCATTATTGGGGGACAATCAAGTGAATACAGAAATACGGTCATTTACTGACCATATAAAAGCTATTGAACAATCAAAAACACACGCTGCGGGCAGTTTAACGTATGATACCCTAAGTGCCATTGAGGATTTGTTGCCCGACAATATGCTTCGAACGGCTGAAACAGGATGCGGTAGGTCGACCATCCTGTTCTCACAAAAGTCATCACACCATACTGTTTTTTGCCTTGATGACCGGTCACTTGGGGAAACGTCCAGTGTGAATTACTTCATGCACTCACAACTTACCAATAAAGAAAATATTGAGTGTGTTTTCGGGCCTACTCAGGAAACGTTAAAAAATTATACGCATACAGAAAAATATGACTGTGTTTTGATTGATGGTCCTCACGGTTACCCATTTCCCGACATGGAATACTATTATTTCTACCCTTGGATTAAAGAAGGTGGCTTATTAATAATAGATGATATTCAAATCGCATCTATTGGCCGAATGGCGGATATTATACAAGAAGACGCAATGTGGGACTTGGTTAAAATATCCCAAAACACAGCTATATTTAAGCGAACATCAGCAAATACATTTCCCGAACTTGGTGACCACTGGTGGGAACAGAATTATAATCAACGTCGCACAGAAGCCGACAAACCATTCCTTTTAGCTGATGGGGGCATCTTACCCAGCTTTCGGGCTCGATTATCGCAGCCATCTATGCCAAAACAAAAACAATCCTTATATAAAAGGATATTAAGAAATTTACGTGTAAATATGCACTAGCGTATTTATTTAACGTTATCTTCCGGTAGGTATTTCATAAACAAGGGAGCGTGGCCAATCATAAAAACCATAGTCGCGCCCATATAGCCAAAAGTTTTGAAATTAACCCAGAACTCTGTGCTTTGCGTTCGCCAAATCAATTCGTTCACACCGGCCATTACAAACATATAGATAATCCAGTTGCGCGAAAAAACCTTCCATCCAGCATCATCCATCTCGATGGCCATTTCCATTACCATTTTGAGGTATAATTTGCCGCGCAACATACCAAATAATAAAATCAAAGCCATAACCGAATTAATGATGGTTAGCTTCATTTTGACGAAGGTTTCATCCTGTAAATATAATGTCAGTCCGCCCATAATCATGACGACAACCACATTAAACTTCAGCATTGCGGCAATTTTACCAAAAACGATTTTAGACGTAATCATCGCAAGAATACTGGCTGCCATGAAAACACCCGTCGCAACAAAGAGATCACCAAGCTTAAACGCTGTAAAGAAAACAATCAAAGGGCCAAAATCAAGCGCCATTTTAATCCAGCCTGGCTGATTTGCGGGTGACTGAGTTGCATTCTCATCACTTTGATTGGTTTCATTCTGCATAAAGCTTCACTTTCAAGGCGCACATGATAGCAATTTAAGTATATTGCTGGTACGAAATAGGAACCGATTATGTGTATAGTATATTTTCTATAATGTTTTCATTGGTGTTCCAAGCGCAATGCTTAATCTTTTTAAAGACCGCAATTTTTTTCTGTTTTGGATCGGTGAATGTGTTTCAGTTATTGGAGACCATATTTCGATCATTGCATTCCCCTGGCTCATTTTAAAAATGACAGGTAGTGCGGCCATGACAGGGTTTGTTTTAGCTGTACAGGGAATACCGCGTGCGGTTTTGATGCTGTGGGGCGGCGCAATTGTGGACCGCTATAGTCCTCGCGGCGTAATGGTGAACACTAACATTATCAGATTATTATTGGTTGTCGTCCTTGGGTTTTTGCTCTTGTACGATTCGATAAATGTTATTGGGGTTTTTGCCCTTGCTGCTGCATTTGGTATTGCGGATGCCTTCTTTTATCCGGCTACCACGTCGTTCCTGCCTAGCATTGTTGAAGAAAAAGACCTGCAATCCGGCAATGCAATTGTTCAAAGCACCAACCAACTAGCCATCATTTTTGGCCCGATGATCGCCGGGTTAATCATTGCTGGTGAAATAAGCGTGGCCGGGCATGGTGACGCTAGTGCTATTCAATCAAGTTTTGAAACTGATCGGATTGGCTTGGCACGTGCCTTCTTTGCAGATGCAGGTACATTTGCACTTTCAATTCTTACACTCAGTTTAGTCAAAGTAAGATCGCTGAAAGAAGATAAAGACCCGTCTGACGCATCTGGAAATTTTCTGGATGAATTTAAGAAAGCTATTGCTTTCATTTGGTCAATTCCTGCTTTCAAGCTCTGCTTCATCGCGATTGCAATATTAAATTTCTTCTATATGGCACCCGTCTTTGTTGGCCTGCCCGTGCTAGCAGATATGCGTTATGCAAACGGTTCCTTTGTATATGGCATAATTGTCGGTGCGTATGGAATTGGTGCGCTGGTTGGCGGTATTACCGCAGGCATGTCGACACCTATAGCACCTGAAAACATTGCGAGAACAATGTTCTTTATTTTTGCCTATTCAGGCCTTTGCCTAGGCTTGGTTGCACTATCCGAATCTTATCTGCTTGCGATGTTTTTCTTTATCACTGCGGGCCTTGGTGACAGTTTTATCTGGGTACATTTTATGGCGTGGCTCCAGAAGGTAACCCCCGATCATATGATGGGACGGGTCATGAGCCTGTTGATGCTCCTTGCAATTGGTCTTCTTCCTGTTGCCAATGCGGTTATGGGGCTTTTATTTGAGTGGAATATTATTGCCTCGATGATGGGCGCGTCGCTTTTCATCATTATCTCCTGTTTAATCACAGCCTTGCACCCTGATGCCAAACGGGTTACAGCAACACCATAATCATCATTGACAAGAAGGTAGTGTAAGCGCGATGCGTGGATATTTTGGTATCGGTATTGATGGAATCTCTAAAACCGGAAATATGGGAAATCTAATCCGTACAGGCCATGCCTTTGGTGCCAGCTTTGCCTTTGCTGTCAATCCCAAAATTGTGGCACATACCGGCGAACCTATTACAAAACCCTTTTTGACCGATACTAGCAATTCAACAGACCAGATCCCGTTTTACCAATATGATACCGTCGAAGATTTAGTTGTGCCCAAAGGATGCCAACTGGTTGGCGTAGAGATAAGTGATGATGCGATTGACCTACCGAGTTTCCGGCACCCAACCCGTGCTGTGTATGTACTTGGCGGAGAACGAACATCCTTAAGTTCAGCCATGGCTGACCGATGTGACATGATGATCAAAATCCCGACAAAATTTTCTCTTAATGTTGCCACCGCTGGTGCTATTGTTATGTATGATAGACAGCGTTTGCTTGGAGGGTTTCCAGATCGGCCGTTGATGGCAGGTCAAAAGCCCGACGCCAAGAAAGCTCATGTGCATGGTGGCCCCCGTAACCGCCGTGCATCAAAGGCATCAAAGACAGAGAGTTAAAAACAGGACCAGAGTGATGACGACACGAAAAAGCATTTCCAAAATCACAACCAAGCTTTTACTGGCTATCGTTGCAATATGTACCGTAGCGCCATTCGCTCATGCCCAAAAACGCGATATTATCGGTAGTTTCCGTGATTGGGATGCCCTCTTGATCAAAGAAGGCAATACCAAAACCTGTTATATGATCTCAACACCCAAGCGCAGCACAGCAAATAAAAAGAATGTTCGGCGCGGGGATATTTATATCACGGTTACAAACCGCCCAAATGTGGGGGTAAAGACTGAGGTCAATGCCGTTATGGGGTATCCCCTTCGCCCCAACAGCGAAGTAAGTTTTCAAATTGACGGGAAAAGGGCACAAAGACTATTCACAGAAGGCAGCACAGCCTGGGCCTATGACGGCAAAGACGATGCGAAATTAGCCGCTGCAATGAAAGCGGGTAGCCGGTTAGTGGTAACAGGCACCTCTGCGCGCGGGACACGCACAACAGACACCTATTCGCTCTCGGGCTTTACAGCGGCCTTGAACGCGATCAACAAAGCATGCCGCTAATAGATACATTGGTCAGTTTCGCTTTACTTTCTTGGGTTTTATCGGTAAAGACCCCGTCACATTAACCAACTGATGGGTGGAACGCCCAGCAGAATTTAAGCAACCTGGCGCACTCTCACGACTAAGACGGTGCAAAAGGCAGAGGTGACCATTATGCAAATTACCCCATCGGGCCAAGAGCCCATTATCCAACCGCGCCTTGATCCAACGCTTGCAAGTGGAAAGATCAATCTTCTTGGTCTTGACCGTGACGAACTTAAGAATGCTCTTCGGGAAATTGGTGTTGCAGAAAAGCAGATTAAAATGCGCGCCCAGCAACTTTGGCATTGGGTTTATCACCGCGGCGTGTCATCTTTCGATGCCATGACAAATGTCTCAAAAGACGTTCGGGCAAAACTGGAAAATCATTTCATTATCGAACGCCCAGAGATCACTGAAGCACAATATTCCGAGGATGGTACCCGTAAATACCTAATCAAATTCGAAGATGGCAGTGAAGCGGAAGCCGTATATATCCCTGAGGAAGATCGGGGAACACTGTGCGTCTCTAGCCAGGTTGGGTGTACGCTGAATTGTAAGTTCTGTCACACGGGCACCATGCGGCTTGTGCGCAACCTCACTGCAGCCGAGATCGTAGCGCAGATGATGATTGCTCGTGATGACCTCGGTGAATGGGAAAACCCAACAGAGGGCCGAAGCGTAACCAACATAGTAATGATGGGAATGGGGGAGCCTTTATATAATTTCGATAATGTGAAAAAAGCATTGGAAATTATTATGGACGAAGAAGGTATTCAATTATCACGTCGTCGGATCACCTTATCCACCAGTGGTGTGGTTCCGCATATGGAACGCTGCGGCGAGGAAATCGGTGTTAATCTTGCTGTATCTCTGCACGCCGTTCGTGATGATGTGCGCTCCGAAATCATGCCAATTAACAAAAAATATAATCTTGAACAGGTCTTACAGGCATGTGCAAATTATCCTGGTGCTCATAACGCCCGTCGTATAACGTTCGAGTATACCATGCTCAAAGATGTGAACGATAGCGCAGAAGACGCAAAGGAACTGGTTCGTTTGATCCGAAAATACAAATTACCTGCCAAGGTTAACCTCATTCCATTTAACCCATGGCCCGGCACACCATACGAATGCAGTGAATGGGATCAAATCCAGAAGTTTTCCGATATTGTATACAAGGGCGGTATCTCTGCACCTATTCGTACACCGCGCGGACGAGATATTATGGCAGCCTGTGGGCAACTAAAATCTGCATCAGAGAAAAAGTCCAAAGCACAGATATTACGCGAAACCGAGCAAGTTTCTGCATAACCTTTCAAAAGTCATAGCTAGGCAATTTTTTACCATAGCTATGGCAAATTTTACCTAAATAGGCATAACCTGCCTATTTAATGTGATTCACGATGAGTCGAATATGTGATTCTTTGTTCCAAACTGGAACAGTTTTTGCTGATCTCTATCATAAGCAAAAATAAGGAGGATCACATCATGGCATTTAACGGTATTTCATTTGGTCCGTTTACAAACGCTCCTTTGATCAATGTTACAAATGTTTCGTTTCCGAATCAAAGCCAAAACACACCAGAAGATGAGCCCGCAACTGAAACAACAGAAGCCTCACCAGCCGTCGTCGTATCATTGTCTGAAGACGCACAAACGGCAATTACAGAGGACACTGATACTTCAACAATCACACAGCCCCCTGTGGATGAACCTGATGTTGTCGCGATTGAAAGCGCGCCTGATGGAGTGGTCACTGCACCAATCGATAACGATGATCCAACTATTAACGTCACAGAGGCTGATAATGAGCCTTCACGGCTTGATCAATTCCGCACCGAAATCGCAAACATCATAGAAACAAGCAACCTTTCAAGGCCAGAGCGCGCAGTCCTAAGTCGCGCTCTTGAAGGCACAGGACTAGAAAGTGCAATTGACAGTGAAGCAAACCGGGACCTTCCACCGGGCCTCGCCCGCGGTAACGGTAGAGCGCGAGGCATTGAACGGAACCTGATCAATCTTTTCCAAAGCAATTTGAGCACAGCACCTGATAACAATTTCAATAGCCTATCAGCATTGTTTACAGGTTTAGTTTCTCCCGCGCAGGATAGTGACCCAACTGGCTAATTAATGCCCTACTATCTTGTATCTGCGCAGCCTGACAATTCCCATTAATCGCTTCCCAGCTATTATTCGCGGGTAATCGTCAGGCTTTCTTTTATCTAGGGCACCAGTGGTATCAATTTAATTGCTTTGCGGCTTCGCCAGCTGCCTTGATAAATTCCCAAACTTCTTTGGAAAATGGCATTTGCGGGCCATCCTGTGGCCAGCTGTCCAGATTATCATACATCTTGGTCACGCTGCCCGCGAGCGATGGGTCAATATCGTAAATGGGTTGTGATAAGGCATTCCATTCTTTGAGAAGGGCTTGTGCCTCAGGGGACGCCGGATCTGACCCTACAAGCTTTTCCGTCCGTGCAAGTACATCGGGCCAAGCCTGTTCGATCTCCTTCCAATTATCCATCGAAACGTTTGATTTAGCCGCGGCCCATTTCGCATTCTCTTCAGGCGTATAATAAGTGTCCCATACTTTTTGCCAGTCTTCTTCGCTACTCATTGATTGCTCTCCTAATTTGATATGATTACAAAGCGTGGAGAGATCAGTTTCTGCTTGCCCGTCCAGGTTTTTGATTGCTTCGTCCAAGATACCAATTGCCTTATTTAAATCATCCCGTTCTTTCACGAGAAGAGCGTGATTCATTTTAAGCAATCGATCACCGTCGATGGTTTTCTCTTCAATCATTTTATAAATTTGATTGAGCGAAAACCCGGTACGTTTCAGAAGCTGGATGTGCCCTAATCTAACAACATCCTTAAAGGTGTAAAATCGCTGTCCTGACTCAGACCGTATTGGGTTCAACAAGCCCCGGGTGTCATAATACCTCAGGGTCCGAACACTAACCCCGGCTTTTTTTGCAAGATCACCAATAGCAAGCATTTTCATCGATATTCCGTTCTTCTGATCTTTCCACTGGAGATACGCCTAAGGCCTGACGTTACGTAAGGGGCAAGCACTTTTTTGGGCAGTCATCAATTTTCATGAAATACAGTGAATTCTTCCAATTTTGCACGATCTGTCCGGAGACTATTGATTGGATGCTTGGTGTCTTCGTATCCGAGCGCCATCCCCGCATAAAGCATCTGCTCATCCGGTAAGTTCAGAAAGTCAGCCACTGTTTTGTGCATCATGGTCCAGGCTTCTTGCGGGCAAGTCGCCAATCCATTTTCTTCTGCAAGCAGCATAAATGTTTGCATGAACATACCCAAATGCACCCATTGTGGCCGCCCCATTGCACGGTCTATGGTGAAAAACATCCCAACTGGCGCGCCGAAAAATTCGAAATTTCTAGCGACATGCATCAGGCGGCCAAATTTGTTATCATGCTCTATTCCAATTGTTTTGTATAATGCCTCACCGCATTCATATCGACGTGTACGATAGGGTTCTTTCAAACTTTCCGGATAGATATGATATTCCATCCCATCCCCCATCGGGTTTTCAGAGAGCTTCTTTTGCACAATCAATTTCAACTTATAGAGCACTTCACCGCTGACAACATGAACATGCCATGGCTGCACATTGCCCCCTGATGGGCTTTGTTTTGCCTGCTCCAGAATATTTACCAGCAGGTCACTAGAGACTGGTTTATCCAGATATGCTCTGACCGATTTACGCGTTTCCAGAAGTTTACCCACCGACATTTCAATTCCCCTTCGCCAATTCAGTGCCATAGAATCTGATTTTCAGATAAAAAGCGATCACATTATTGCTTTTTACGCTTCAAAACGCTTAACCGTTTGACCTTCCTTAGGCTTTTTCTATACTCCGTCAGCTTTCAAATTTTGAAGCGAGTTTTGATTATTAACCTATATTCTTGGATACGGAGACATCATGTCGGCGGATATTAAAAAAGTAGTGCTTGCCTACTCTGGCGGCCTTGACACCTCAATCATTCTGAAATGGTTGCAGGAAGTATATAACTGTGAGGTTGTTACCTTTACAGCAGACCTTGGTCAGGGAGAAGAGTTAGAGCCAGCACGACGAAAAGCCGAGATGCTTGGTATCAAGGAAATCTTCATCGAAGACCTGCGTGAAGAGTTTGTTCGCGATTATGTATTTCCGATGTTCCGGGCTAATACCGTTTATGAAGGCCAATATCTTTTGGGCACCTCGATCGCTCGGCCGTTAATCGCAAAACGTCAGATAGAAATTGCACGCGAGGTGGGCGGCGATGCTGTTTGTCACGGCGCTACAGGCAAGGGCAATGATCAGGTTCGCTTCGAGCTTGGTTACTATGCGCTAAACCCACAAATTAAGGTAATAGCCCCATGGCGCGAATGGGACCTCTCAAGCCGTACAAAACTGATTGAGTTCGCGGAAAAGCATCAAATTCCTATCCCTAAGGATAAGCGCGGCGAATCACCCTTTAGCGTTGATGCCAACCTGTTGCATACATCAAGCGAGGGCAAAGCGCTCGAAGACCCGTGGGAAATGGCCGAGGAATATGTATATTCGCGCACCGACAGCCCTCTTAACGCGCCAGATGAACCTGAATATATAGAAGTAGAATTTGAAAAAGGTGACCCTGTTGCCATCAACGGCGTTGCAATGTCACCAGCGACACTTTTGGAAGCCTTAAATACCTACGGCAAACGTCACGGAATTGGCCGCCTGGACCTTCTTGAAAACCGGTTTGTCGGCATGAAATCACGCGGTATCTATGAAACACCAGGTGGGACAATCCTGCTTGCAGCACACCGCGGTATAGAGCAGGTTACACTCGATAAAGGTGCGATGCACCTGAAGGACGAGATCATGCCAAAATATGCCGAAGTGATCTATAACGGCTTCTGGTTCTCGCCAGAGCGCGAAATGATGCAGGCCCTTATCGACAAGAGCCAGGAATTTGTCGCGGGCACTGTTCGCCTGATGCTGTTTAAAGGCGGTGTTCACGTGGTGGGTCGCAAGAGCCAAAACAGCCTTTATTCAATGGAACACGTTACCTTTGAAGAAGATAGCGTTTACGATCAACGCGATGCTCAAGGCTTTATCAAACTGAATGCGCTTCGCCTTCAATTGTTGAAGCAACGCGGTAAAATTACCGAGCCGCCAAGCCACGATTAAGTTCAAAACCAACCTAAAGAACCGGTGCGATAAAAACAGATGATCGAAATTCTAACAATAATTGCACCGGTTTTTATGCTGATGATACTGGGTTACGCCCTTGGCCGTACCAGCTTGTTTCCTGAGGGATCATCGCATATCCTTATCACATTCGTCTGGTGGGTCGGCATACCATCACTGTTATTCCGGGCGATTGCGAGTAGTGAACTACCAAGCTATAGCGAGCTTACGCTTGTACTTGGATATTACTCAGCACTTTATCTTATTTATTTCAGTGCGTTTTATATTGGAAAATTGATATTCACTCAAAGCACAGCGGAAGCTGGTGTTTTCGGGCTGTCTACCTGTTTTGCAAACGGTGCCTTTATCGGTATTCCCATCATTGATGGTGCTTACGGCAACGAAGGTGTCAGAATGCTATTGGTTCTATTATCCTTCCATACGCTTACATTGATCCCGATTACGACTTTTATCGTCGAACGGGCAAAAACAAAAGGTAATAGCACAGGACTTATTGTCAGAACCTTTGCAAGTATTCGGCAAAACCCCATTCTTATTGCGCTTATCATCGGCTTATGCTGGTCGGCGTTTCATATCCCTGTACCCGCATGGCTGGATCGCTTTCTCGCGTTCCCGGCGCAGGCCGCAGCACCAGTGGGATTGTTCGCTGCTGGCATGGCATTAAGCTATGTAAAAATTTCAGGTGACCTTGCTCAAGCAACTGCTTCAACGTTTCTAAAACTGATAATGCTGCCAATTGGTGCATATATTATCACGAAGCAAGTTCTGGATTTACCGGATATTTGGGTTGGCACCGCGACGCTGATGGGGGCGTTGCCAACTGGTATGATTGCCTATAGTTTTGCCGACAAACAGGGCGTTGCACCGCGGCGCGCAGCAACGACGGTTTTGCTTTCAACTGCATTATCAGCTTTTACACTATCATTTTTACTCTTTGTCTTGCGAACAATCACGTAAGTGTGTCCGCGTTAAAAGCTTTTAGCTGGTTAGACATACCCGCTCTGTCCGTTTGCAGCCAGTACTCTACGATTTTGCCATCTTGTATTCGATATATCGTACTTGTCACTTCCGTCAGAGGCCTTTTAGTTGGCTCTTCCCCCTCGAGGGATATATTATGGCAACCCTTCTGGCACCAGCGCACCAAAACCTTGTCGCTATCAACGAGCATATCTTCGATTGTTATTTCAAACGGTCCAAAAAACTTTTGAAACTCCTCGATATGCTCACGATAGTTTGCTGGTGACCGCTTTACTGTCTCACCACCTTCTGCCATGATCTGGTGGGCAAAAACCTCTTCAGCCATATAATCTGAAACGCGGTCCAAGTTATTGCCTGCGCGGATATCAAATATGAAATTCTCCATAAATTTACGGAGTTGTTCTGTTGTCATTGAATTTTTAACCTTATTTTACAGAGCGATAATAGTGATTACCGCTCTGTATAGGACTATTATAGCATTATTTAGCTGTCCGCTGTGCATCGCGCGCCGCCTTAAATTCGGTGCCCTCATTCCAGTTTGGCCAATCATTCGAATTAATGATCATCAAACCCGTTGCTTTATATAGCTCTAGGTCCTCGATGGCGCCTGAAAAATCCCAGTTAGGGTCATACTCATCGCTTGGCCCATGATAATGCTTTTTGATATATTCTGCCGCTTTCGCGTCCCCATATTCACGGCCAAGTTCACGGTGATCATAACCAGCGTTGGGGTACAGCATGGGCACGCCAAGTTTTGCGAGCTCAAAATGATCAGAGCGATAGAAATACCCTTTTTCCGGCTCCTGATCAGCGACCAAAACTCTATCTTGTGCTTTCGCAGCTTTTTCCAAATACGCATCAAGTTCTGAATTTCCAAGGCCAATTACCGTCACGTCACGTGTTGGCCCAATAATGTTCAGGCCGTCCATATTAATACCGCCAACTGTTTGATCGAGCGGAACAAGTGGGTGTGTGGCATAGTAAGATGAGCCCAAGAGCCCTTGTTCTTCGGCTGTTACTGCCAGAAACATAATAGAACGTTTGGGGGCTTCATCCATCGTCTTAAAGGATTTAGCAAGCTCAATCAGGGCTGCTGTTCCAGTGGCATTATCAAGGGCACCGTTATAAATGCCATCGCCTTCAGCTGTTGGGTCCGTACCAATATGGTCCCAGTGTGCCATATAGATAAAAACATCATCCGGGTTTTCACTGCCTTCTAAAATACCGGCAACATTACGGGTCTGAACTGTTGCAACATCATTTGCAATCTGTACCGATGCCCTCAATGGCATAGGAACAGCCTTAAAGTCAGGTTTTGTAGCTGCGGCCATTAAATCATCCAAATCCAAACCGCTTACCGCAAACAATTTGGTAGCATTTTCACCAGTGATCCATGCTTCAAAGCCCGCAAGGTCAGCCCCCTTGTCCGCACGGACCGTATCAAACTGTGCGCCTGTCCAGCTGGCATCAACAGTGGGCCAACCATAAGCCGCCGCCTTGGTTTCATGAATAATGATCGCACCCGCCGCACCTTGGCGCGAGGCTTCATCGAACTTATAGTCCCACCGGCCATAATAAGTCATGGTATTACCAGAAAACAGATCAGGGTTCTGTGTTGCAAAACCAGGGTCATTGATCAGCATGACAACTGTTTTGCCTGTTACATCAACGCCTTCATAATCGTTCCAACCGCGCTCTGGTGCGTTAATGCCGTACCCAACAAACACAAGTTCACTATCCGAAACTGATGATGATGCTTCCTGCCTGCGCGTCCAAACAACCTGATCACTGCGGTATGCCAAATCGAACGATTGGCCTTCACCGCTGATATTTAATGTTGGTGTTCCTTTTGCCGTAATAGAAACCAGCGGCACATCTTGTGTGTAGCTATCACCGTTTGCCGGGGCGAGCCCTGCTTCCTTGAAAGATTTTGTGAGGTACGCAACGGTTAACTCTTCACCTTCAGACCCGGGAGCACGACCGCCAAATTCATCGGATGCCAGAATTTGCACATGTTCAGACAAGGCTTCCACGTTCATTTCATAAGGCGCGTGAGTATTGGGCGGATTATCAGTTTCACCATTATTACAGGCAACCAAAAGGCTGGACGTAAGGCACAAAGCAATTATATTTTTCATAGAAACTCCCTAAGGCATCAAAATCCTTAGTTTGATGCAAAACTTTACAGAAGTTTCCAGATTATCGCCGAAGCTGTCAATCTATTAAGCAGTAAAAAATGTGCCTTTGATGCCGTCTAATATATACTGTGAGGCAAGAGCCGCCAAAATAACACCAAGTACACGAGTTAAAACGGCATTCACCGATGGACCCATCCATTCCATTACCTTACCCGCCATGAAGAAGGTGATAACTGTAATAAGCATCACCAGAATAAGTGCGCCAACAATAGCCCCTTGGGCTGCAATGTCCCCTTTGTAGTTCGCCATTAAAAGCATCACTGTAGCAATGGCCCCGGGCCCAGCGAGCAAGGGAAGTGCAATAGGAAATACTGAAATATCTTCAAAGTGCTCATCAAGCTTTTCAGCCGTTTCCTGTTTGCGCTCGGTCCGTTTTTCAAAAACCATTTCAACGGCAATGATAAAGAGCATCACGCCGCCCGCGACCCGCAAGGCATCCAGTGAGATACCGAGGACTTTGAAAAAAGGCTGTCCCACACTTGCAAAAAATATCAATATCAAGGTACCAATAATGGTGCCCTTAATTGCCATTTTTCGTTGATGTTCACGTGTCGACCCTTGCGTAAGGCCAGCGAACACTGGCGCAATCCCAACCGGGTCAACGATAACAAAAAGCGCAATAAACGCAGCAATGAAAGCATCGTACATTTTTATTCCCCATCAAGTTTGCGAAATTTTAAAGGTCGTTATCATCAAGACCAGCCTGACGGCAGGCTGCGGTTACTGTGTTCCTAAGCAAACAAGCAATTGTCATCGGACCAACCCCGCCCGGTACAGGCGTTATGTAAGCCGCGTTTTGAGCCGCTTCATCATAGGCAACATCACCGGTCAGGCGAACCTTGCCTTCACCGCGTTCAGGTGCGGGGATACGGTTCATCCCGACATCAATAACTGTTGCACCCTTTTTAATCCAGTCACCTTTGACAAGCTCTGATACACCAACGGCCGCTACGACAATATCAGCTTGCTTAACTTCGCCTGCTAAATCACGGGTTCGACTATGAGCGAGTGTTACCGTACAATTTTCCTGCAACAACAATTGCGCCATTGGTTTTCCGACAATATTTGACCTGCCGATAACAACTGCCTTCATACCGCTTAAATCGCCAAGCGTATCCTTCAACATCAAAAGGCACCCAAGCGGTGTACAGGGAACCATTCCTTTACCGCCCGTAGCGAGCAGACCAGAATTAATGACGTGGAAGCCATCAACATCCTTTTCAGGTGCAATTGCTTCAATCACCGCGGATTCATGGATATGCTTTGGAAGTGGCAATTGAACCAGAATACCGTTCACACGATCATCCGCATTTAATTCATGCACTTTCGCGACCAAATCAGCCTCTGAAATGGTATCAGGCAGAGCAAAATGGAAGCTTTCCATGCCTGCTTCTGACGTTTGCTTAATTTTGCTATTTACATAAATTGTACTTGCAGCATCTTCGCCAACGATAACGACTGCCAACCCTGGCTTAATACCATGTTTGTCTTGTAATGCTGTGACATCTGATGCCACTTTTTCTCTGATTTTGGCCGAAAATGCTTTACCATCGATCACTTGAGCGGTCATATACGATTACCCTTCCACTAACAGAGAAGCATGAAAATCATTGCATCAGCAGATCGTTTTTAGAACGGTTTAGCCACAACCAACACTGACAACAATGCCTGTAATTTTTTCCATGACTTCACATAGATATTTGCCATCACCCTTAATCAGAATTGTTTTCTGACGTATGTGTTCGCCAGCTATAAGGTGTATAGAGCTTTTGGGCAACCTGAGTTTTTTCGATAGCAGCTCTATCAAGGACTTATTAGCTCGTCCCTTTTCAGGAACTGATGTGACGGAAATACGCCATCTTTGGTTGCCACCAGAATCCCTGTCTACACGACCCAAAGCATTTCTGGATGCGTTGGGCGTCAAGTGTATTTTAAGAATGCAGCCATTATCGGTTAGTCTGATAAAATCAGTACCCGTAAACACCAAAGACTGGCGCAATCGACGTACGAAGAAGAATTCGAGTGAAGTGGATTAACAGCAACAACACCAAAGGTGACAAGTCAACACCGCCTAAATCAGGCATAAAACGGCGAATCTTACCGACAACCGGCTCGGTTACATTATATAAGAAACGCGTAGCCGTTTGCACAAATGGCTGATACGTATTGATAACATTGAAAGCTACGAGCCAACTTAAAATTACACTAGCAATTACAAAAAACCAATATATTCCAAGCGCCGCATCAATTAACCAAAATATAGCCAACATTATATTTCTACCTATCAGTAAAGCCGTTCATTGACGGAGCAATAAGCCCCGCCTGTTTTGTCATGATATTTGCAGATTATGTAAGGAGTTTGAAGTGTAATTACAATCTCTTGGCAAAATTTGCCGAGTAAAAACGATTCGAATCAAAGGTGTGTACCTCTTGCTAGGCAATTTATGCCCTAATTGGGTATTTTTTTCCTACAGTTCGTTTCTAGAGATTGATTAAATACTTAAGGTTTAGAAAGAAACGATAAATGGCCTTTTTTGGTTTGTCAGGTGGAGGAGGACTCCTTGGAGGACTTGGTGGAAATACCAATGGCCCTGCACCACGGCCAATCATCGGTATCGGTGCCAACCTTCTCGGTCAAAGTATTAACGCCGATATTTTAAGTGCAGCAGTTCGTTTTAGTAATACAAATACACCCGCTGTAAATCTCGATATATCAGAAGAAAATATTGCAACCCCATTTGATCAGGAAGATACCCGATCACTTAGCCAAAGGATTCGTGAAGTTCGTGAGTTAAGTGAGTTTATTGATCTGAATGATGACCGCCTGGAAGCCGTGGAAAACAACCCGGACCGTCAAGCAACCTTCGCAACCTTTATCGCTCTTGATCGACTGAGAACACTCGCAGAATTTGCAGCAGATGAAGATACGCCAGAGGTTACACTCGCAAGGCTTGATGAACAATTTCAACAAGGTTTGAGCGAAGTTCGTAATTTTATTAACGCCGCCGAACTTGATCAGCTTGATCTCTTTGTGGGCGACCGTGAGTTTCGGGCAGATAGTACTGCGCGCCTGGGCACAGACAATCGTGACTTCGAAGGGAGTTTAGTTGCATCCGACCCCGATACCGCCATTGAAGGCCTGACCGGGAATGAAATATTTACCGTTTCGATAAGCACGCGGTCAGCAGCCAACAATAGCATTCTTGATACCAACGATATTACAATTGATCTATCAAACGTTTCTGGCACGCTATCGTTAAATAATATTGTCGACTTTATTAACCAGCAAATCGAAGCCATACCCCAACTGGATTCAGACGGGAACCCAGCGTTTGATAGTGATGGCAATCCGATTTCTGACAATCAGACACGTTTTCAAGTCAACAGCGAAGGCGGTAGGTTTGGTATCGAAATTGACGGTATATTACTCGAAGATGTTCGCTTTAGTGCTGCAGTAAACACCCCCAGCCTGTTTGTAAGCTCTTCAGTTACACAAGCAGGGGATGATATATCAACCGCTCGAATTACAGAATTTACCAATCTTAGTGGCTCAATCACTACAGATAACACGATTGCATTTGCAGCGACTGATCTGGCCGCAACAGAAATTCAGGAATTAACCGCTGATTTGGATGAGGATGGAGATGAGATTGATCCCGCCATTGCAGCACAGCGGGATGAAATCCTTGCACAAGCTCGCATTGATGTTCTGGGACAAGACGAGGTCGACAGGCTTGACGCAGAAGAAGCTGATTCAGATGATGATACAAACATATTTGATATTACGAATATCAATAGCGATGTGCGCGTTAATGCTGAAACGTCTGCCAATCGTATTGCCGTCGACAGTGAAGGTAATATTTTTACAGTTGGCACTTCTTCGGGGTCATTTGGTAATCAAATCAATACCGCATCAGAAAATGATGTTTTTCTGACCCGCTTTGATCAAGCGGGCAACGTTGTTTTCTCCAGACTTCTTGGTTCTTCTGAGGACGCTGATGCCTTTGCTATTACAATTGATAGTAATGACAATGTAATTATTGCTGGCCAAACCGATAATGCCTTGGTCGAAAATGACATCTTTGACGGCGCTGGCGATGCTTTCGTTGCCAGCTTTACCAATCAGGGAACAGAAAATTTTCGTTTCCAATTGGATACATTCAGTGAAACCAGCGGTCTTACTGTAACGACGGATAGTAATAATGATATTATCTTAGGTGGCTTTGCCCGCTCAAGCATCAACGCTTCTACAAGCTTTGGGGGCGGCCGCGATGGTTTATTACTAAGACTGGATGGTACAACAGGGTCAGTACAAGATTCAAATCTGATAGGCGGTGCAACTAACGAACAGATAAGCGCTGTTACTACAGACAGTAACGGTAATATCCTTATCGCCTCGGAAGAAAACGGTGAAGCAGTAATACGCCGTTTTGACGCAAGTAATCTGACCAATGAATTAAGCTCTATCAACTTGGGAGCACTTGGTGCTGGCGGCAGCATTTCTGGCATCGCAGTTGACGGGAATACTATCGTCATCTCTGGAACAGTACAGGGAAATGGATTAAATGCTGGCACTGTTGTTGGGTCAACAACCGGAGGCCTTGATGGCTTTGTAATTGGACTTAGTGACGACGGAACATCGTTAAACCCAAACTTCACGACATTCATTTCAACGACTGGTACAGATAATATAGCCGACGTAACCATTTCAGGGGGCAATGTTTTTGTTGCTGGAACTACAGCTGGAACATTAAGCGGTGAAGCATCTATTGGTGCAGACGATGGATTTGTTGCCCGCATTAACGCATCCACTGGTGCTATTGAAGATCAAGAGCAATTCGGTGTTAATGCAGGAGCGGATAGTGCCGTTAGTGGTGTCGCATTCACCCAGCAAGGCAGTTCAGTACTCGATACTTTGGGGTTGACCCAAGGAACGGTTAATGCCCCTCAGCAACGGGATATAACAACACAAACCTCTGCACGTGAAGGCGATTTCTTCTTTATCGAAGTCGAAGGAGAGCCCCGAAGGCGCATTGAAATCCAAGCGGGAGATACTTTTGACGATCTTGCTCGCAGAATACGTATTTCAGCTTTTCGGGACCTAGATGTGAGCGTACGTCGTGGCAGTGAAGGTGAAGGGCTGCGAATTGAAACAATACGTGATGCACGCGCGGTGACGCTTATTGCCGGTACTGATGGGCAAAATGCTCTTGAACGCTTAGGAATTCCAGAAGGGCGATTGTTACCTCAAAACGAAATTTTTGGCGATTCATCAGATGATGATAGTCAATCACCTGAAGAAGAGTTAGGCGGCGCATTTGGCCTAGGCATTGATGGTGCATTAAATATTCGCGACGCGGCAACAGCTCGGTTTGTACTTTCACAATTGGATAACGCCATTAGCGAGATTCAGCGCGCAGATCGCTCGTTAGAATTCAACCCCTTCCGTGACCTCCTAACAAGTGGCCTAGGCGCAAATGCCGACGGTCCTGTAAACCCAAGAACATTAAGCCAAATTGCAAACTTCCAAACCGCGTTGGCGCGTTTACAAGCTGGCAACCCTAGCTCCGGACTCCTAATTTAAAAACGCTAATTATTCACGAAATGAAAAAAGCTACACGGGTGTGTAGCTTTTTCTCGCGGGGTTTGCGGGAATAGGTGCACGATTGGGGGTCGAGTAAAATAATAACCTATTCCCACACCCCTGCTCGAGAGGTACTTGATTGTTTACAAGTACCATGCCAAACAGGCATGAAATATAATTATCTATTAAAAACAGATACTTAGTGGATTATTTTTGTATGGATAGAATTATAGATTAACTTTTATTGCATATTGCATTTGATTTTTTATTGCATATTGCATTTAAATTGCATATTGCAATAAATAGCCTTCTTGCCATAGCCTTCACTTTCAATCATGATCTACGCATGATCAGGTTTATACTTATATTGGTTACGTCGATGTATTTGTTGCTCGAAGGCAATGAAACCATCTTTGCTCAGTCAGCCGAAGATTTCTCCACAGAGATACAGGTCGATCCAATTCAATTCTCGTTGTATCAACGTGGGCGTATTACCGGACAAGTGACTATACAATTGGTTCTCGAAGTTTTGGACCCCAGTGATGTGGAGCCTATAAAAGAGCGCCTTCCGCAGATAAAGTCGGATTTTGTCTCTGCATTAATTGCTTTATCCAAGCATTATTTTGACGTGAATAAACCACTTCAGGCGGACCTTATCGCAGGTTACCTGAAACCTTTTGCTGCAAGGCGGCTTGACGGTGAGAAAGTTAATATCTTCGTCGTACAAGCAACGATAAACCCAGTTTAAGAAGTTTACATTGTTGCTTAGCAGCAACTTTAATATGCATTTTCAGCATGCCAGATACGATAAACCCTTGACCTCAAGGCAAAAAATCTGTCCTATAATTAATGGGGAGTATTAATAGAGGCGTGACGCATGTCACGATAGGAGGATTTATATGCAGATATCTAAATTTCTAGCATCTACCGCACTGACACTTAGTGGTGTTTCAGTTTTGTTTTCCGCAAATGTTTCCGCGCAGCAAGCGAGCGAGGATGAAACCATTGAAGAAGTGGTTGTAACTGGTTCGTATATCAGAGGCCGGTCACAGGAAAATAGCGCATCACCTATTTCAGTTGTAAATGCAAATGACTTAAATGCCATCGGTGCAACTCAAATTGCTGATCTGGTCCAAACGCTGACAATCAACAATGGATCACAAAACAATCCTGACGCCTTCACACAAGGCGCAACAACAGGTACAGCAAACTTTAACCTTCGCGGACTAGGCGTAGCCTCTACCCTTGTTCTATTGAACGGTCGCAGGCAAGTGGTGACCGCATCGAATACAAATGACGGCCTACAGTTTGTAGACACCAATTCCCTTGTCCCGCAAATCGCTATCCAACGCGTAGAAATTCTAAAAGACGGCGCGGCAGCTATTTATGGTTCAGACGCAGTAGCCGGCGTGGTCAATCTATACACAGATGATAAATTCGAAGGCTTCACAACAACAGGCCGCTATGGCTTTGTAACAGATGAAGGCAGCCAAGATGACCTGCTCTTACAAGCGAAATTTGGTTGGGGTAATGACCGTCTCCATGTTTTGTTAGCAGGTAGCTATTTTGATCGCACACCTCTTACAACCGAAGAGCGCCGCTTAAGCTTGCCTGAGAATGACACATCATCGCTCGGTAATCCTGGTGCATTTATCGTACCGGCCCTTATCCCGCAAATTCGTGCAACAGAAACCGCCTTAGGGTTACCAGCTGGTACATTCCCAAGCTTCTTTATTGACCCAACAGGTTGTGCGGAATTTGGCGGCACACCAGCAGGAGCCCCTGTTCCTGTAGCTGGTTTTACACCAGGCGTTTGTCAATTTGACTTTGGTGATTTCTTTAATCTCGTTCCTGAGGAAGAGCGCATTCAAGTATATGGCGCGATTAATTACGATATTAATGACACAACCAAATTCCACTTAGAAGCGGCCTACGCAGACAATGAAGCCATTCGGGGTAACTCACCAACGTTCCCATTTTTGCAAACTGGCAGTGCTGTGATACCGACCACCAACCCAAATAACGTGTTTGGAACCACAGCGATCTTCTTCGGCCGTGCTATTGGTAACGGCGGTGATGTTTCACCTCAGATTACACGAAATGAAACATTCCGTATCTCAGGTTCCTTGCAGGGTGATTTTGGAGCTGATGGAAACTGGAATTATGATTTGGGTGTTACATATGCCCGCAACGATCACTTCCGAAGCACAGAAGACACGATCACAGATAATTTCCAGGCAGCCTTATTTGGTAACACACCATCTGGTGAATTCTTCAACCCGTTTGCTACCAGCTTCACTACAGCACCAAACAGCGATGCCGTACTCGACTTTATTATTGGCGAATCTATAAACAATGCTGTTTCTGAGCTGACCGTTATTGATGCGGTAGTATCAGGAACCGTTGGAGAAGTACCGGCCGGCGAAATCGGACTTGCTGTTGGTTTCCAGTACAGGGATGAATCACTCGATTCTGAATTTGACGAAATTTCTAACAACGATGGTTTTGGTTTCTTAATTGGTAACCCTGACTTCTCTGATAGTCGTTCACCTTATGCCTTCTTTGCTGAGGTTGCAGTTCCGCTTACTGACACGTTAGAGTTCTCAGGCGCGCTACGTTTTGAAGATTATGGCGGAACTATTGGCGATACATTAGATCCTAAGTTCCAGTTACTCTGGCGTCCAACGGATACGCTTACACTTCGCGGAACCTATTCTACAAGTTTCCGAGCACCGTCCGTATTCCAACAGTTTGGTGTTAACACAAGCTTGAACCAGATCAGTGATCCTCTCACAGGGTCTACGGTATTTGCTGCGGTTAGAACTGATGTTCCTGCTGGCGGCAACGGCCGACCACTTAATCCTGAGCAGTCTGAAGCACTGAACTTTGGCGCTTCATGGCGTCCAGTTGATGGACTAAGCATTGATATTGATTATTTCAATTACAGCTTCACTGATGCGATCATTACGACCAGTTTCCAAGAGATTGTTAACAACGATCCACTTGGTTCTGCTGTAATCCGCGCTGGCGGCGATGGTACTGCAGCCAACCCAGGGCAGATTGTTATTGTTAATAATGACTTTGTTAACGCATCAAGCATCGATACCGATGGTCTTGACCTTAGTATCAAATATGACATCGACACTGATTATGGTGTGTTCCAGCCATTCTTCGATGGTACATGGGTGCTTGGCTATGACTTTGTAACCGGTGCGGGTACTGAGGTTGATGGTCTAGGAAGCAGAAACTTTGCACTACTGGGTGTGGGTAGCCGACCAACACCAGAGTTTCGTTTCAACACAGGTATATCCTTTGTAAACGACACACATGAAGCACGCGTTTTCGTTCGCTTCATCGATGGAATTGATGACAACCAAAACCCTGGTTCAACAATTGACAGTCAGACAACTGTTGATGTTCAATACGCTTTGAACCTTGGTCAAGTCTTCGAAAGCTTCGGGGATACACGCTTGACTGTTGGTGCGATCAATCTGTTTGATCAGGATCCTCCATTTGTTGCGACAAACGGTGGTTTTGAATCAAGACTTCATGATCCACGCGGACGCGTAGTATATTTTGAACTAGGGCTTAATTTCTAAGCAGCTCGTTATTCAATCAATCATTATCAAGCGAGGGAAAGATCATTCTTTCTCTCGCTTTTTTGTATATCAGTTGTGAATCATTTTTGCTGGTCCAAACGCACAATATATACAGCAACAGTCCGGACCTCTGTTATTTTTGGCAATTTATCCTAAAAAACATGAAATATTCGATCACTTTATATTTTCAGGGTTTCGTAACGTAAAATTACAACACTCGATAAAAGATCACTTTCATAAGCCCTGATAAGATAATGAATTTCTTGACGTCTTTGCCCAACCAAGTGAAACTGAGGATGGAGAGTTGTCTGATCAACACTATTGATCTTGGGAGAGAAATATGAAAGCTACCTTATTAGCGGGTACAGCGCTCACAGCGCTTTTGGCCTCAGCGCCAGCAATGGCACAAATCGAAGAGATTGTGATTACCGCACAAAAACGGGAACAAACCCTAAAAGAACTACCTGTGTCGGTATCTGTTACAAGTGAAGCAACCATTGAACAGGCGCAGATTCGTGACCTGCTTGATTTGCAAACTGTTGCGCCATCCCTACGTGTTAGCCAATTACAGAGTTCTGCAAATACCACATTCATCATTCGCGGATTTGGTAACGGTGCCAACAATGTTGGTGTGGAACCGTCAGTAGGCGTATTCATTGACGGTGTATTCCGCTCCCGCTCAGCAGGACAAATTAGCGATTTAGCAAACGTAGCCCGAGTTGAAATTTTGCGCGGCCCACAATCAACATTGTTCGGTAAAAATGCGTCTGCTGGTGTCATCAACATTGTGACGCAAGAACCTCAGTTTGAATACGGGGGCTCTTTTGGGATTACCTATGGTAATTTTGATGCAGTCGTGGTTGAAGGTGATGTTACTGGTCCTATTAGTGATACAGTGGCCTTCTCAGTGGATGGTAGCTACAACCGCCGTGATGGGTATGCAACTATTGTAAACCTCAACGAAGACCTGAATAATCGTGATCGCTGGAACGCACGTGGTCAGTTACTTTGGACACCTAGTGACGATCTTAAATTCCGTTTAATTGGTGATTATTCGAAGATTGATGAAATTTGTTGCTTTGCCGGAAATGTTTTTGCTGGACCAACTGTACCAGCTCTCCAGGCATTAGGGGCAACGATTGATGTCAACGATCCGTTCACATTTAATACTGGACTGAATACCCTGCCAGAGAACGAGATTGATAACTATGGTATCTCGTTACAAGGTGATTATAGCACTGAAACTCTAACCTTCACGTCGATCACATCATACAGAAAGCTTGAGTCATTTGGTAATCAAGATGTTGACTTCTCAAATGCTGATGTTGTTGACCAGTTAACAGATCAGGATCTCAAAACCTTTACTCAGGAATTCCGTGTTGCGTCAGAATTTGACGGGCCGTTTAATTTCCTTCTTGGTGGCTTTTATTTTAATGAAAGCGTCGATCAGGAAAGTTCTTTAACAACTGGCTCACAAGCGCGTCAATTCTTTGAACTATTAACTGGTGCTCCGGGTACTTTTGCTGGTGTGGAAGCATTGCTTGGCTTCCCGAACAATAGTATCTTTAGCCCTGGTCTGCTGACAGATGAAACTCTTACGTTGGACAATGAAGCGCTGTCCATCTTCGGTACAGTAGATTTTGAAGTAACAGATCGCTTAACACTTACAGCTGGTTTTAACTACACAACTGATCAAAAAGATTTTGCGATCAATCTCAACGCCCTTGATCCACTGGCGAACGTTAACTTAGTTGATGTTTTCCTTGCTGGTCAGGCTGCTCAGTTTATCGGCGCTGCCGCTGCTGATCCTGTCGCTCTGCGCCAGTTTGTCAATAGCCCTGCAGCAGCACCCCTTGTCGCTGCGGCCACTAACCCTGCGCTTAATCCATTGCTTGCTTTACAGCCATTCCAGTTCCAACCCCCATTTGTAAATATTCCAAATGCTGTTGAGTCTGGTGAAACTGATGATGATGATTTCTCCTACACATTACGTGCTACGTATGAAATCAATGATAACTTTAATACCTACTTCACGTATGCGACTGGTTTTAAAGCCTCATCCGTAAACTTATCACGGGACTCGCGTCCGACTGTGGCTGATTTCACACCTGGTCCGTTCGGAAGTACGCTATTAGCACCTGCTTCTAACATCCTTAATGCTGGTCTAGCGGTTCCAAACCTAGCCACAGGTACACGCTTTGCAGGTCCAGAAGACGCGGAAGTATTTGAGCTTGGTTTCAAGGCACAGTTTGACTATTTCAATTTCAACGTAGCATTGTTTGATCAAACGGTTGATGGCTTCCAATCAAATGCCTTTACAGGAACAGGTTTTGCACTCGCAAACGCTGGTGAGCAATCAACACGCGGTTTCGAATTCGATTCAACATGGAACCCAACACCACCACTCGTGTTGACATTTGCGGTAACATATCTTGACGCTGAATTCGACTCGTTCCCTGGTTCACCAACGGGTGACTTAACAGGTCAGCCTGTTGGTGGTGTTGCCGAGTGGAATATTGCTACATCTGCAACATATACACATGAGTTTGATAGCGGGGCGGAATTGATTGCGCGCGTTGATTATAACCATGAAAGCAACGTAGACATCAATAACGGTCTGCCAACGTTCAACACAGCTTTGGGTAATACTGAAATATTCCAGCGTGAGGTGAACCTTTTGAATGCTGCGCTAACACTTCGCCTCACAAGCGGTGTGGAGCTTAGTATTTGGGGTAGGAACCTTACAGATTCGCAGTTCCTCACTACTGTCTTTGACGGTGTTGCTCAAGCAGGGACCGTCTCTGGATACCCAAGCCAACCTCGTACTTATGGTGCAACGGTTAGATTTAGATTCTAGTTCTTAATAGAATATAGTTAGATAAAAACGGGGCATTGCCCCGTTTTTTTATGCCCTGACCTCAATCAAACAAGCCTTAACGGTTAGATTGATTACATTTTTATGACATGTTTGGTTTGTGCTTCGCACTTTTTAAAAAAACCGCTATTGCTACCCATGAAATAATTCAGTACTGACATGGCAGACTAAGTTTGCGTACACCGCCCTGTGGTTAGGAAGACATCGTTTATGCAAAAGCACAAAGTTGATGGTGATTTAAAGAAAATCAATAAATTTTCCGATGGTGTGATTGGTAACAATAAAGCCTATACCAATATTGGTATTGCCTTTGTTTTCATGGTTGCTGTTTTCCTCTATACATATGTAGTTCAGGGTGGTGCCCCTGTTAATATGTATATCGTTGTTGCGGCTGTCATTGGCGCTTATATGGCTATGAACATCGGCGCAAACGATGTTGCTAATAATATTGGTCCTGCTGTTGGATCAAAGGCCCTGACAATGCTTGGAGCCTTATTGATTGCCGCTATATTTGAAGCAGCAGGGGCACTGATCGCTGGCGGCGACGTGGTATCCACGATCAGGAAGGGCATTATTGATCCATCAACCATAACCGATGCCAACACATTTATATGGGTTATGATGTCAGCCTTATTGTCGGCTGCCCTCTGGCTAAATCTTGCTACATGGCTAGGCGCCCCTGTTTCAACAACACACTCCGTTGTTGGTGGTATTGTTGGTGCAGGTATCACAGCCGCCGGCACCTCAAGCGTAAACTGGCCCGGATTGTTTGCTATTATGGGCAGTTGGGTCGTATCCCCAATGATGGGGGGTATCATCGCCGCTGGGTTTTTGTTCTTTATTCATAGAAACATTCTTTATGTCGAAGACAGAATTGCCGCTTCCAATAAATGGGTGCCAGTTCTCGTTGGTATTATGGCCGCTGCCTTCAGTATGTATCTGGGCATCAAGGGCTTATCAAAAATCATCAAGCTGGATTTGATTGCAATTATCGCTCTGGGCGTAGTAAGCGGCGTTATCTTCTGGTTTATTACCAAACCTTATGTTTTCAAGGCTTCACAGAAACTTGGAAATAGTAAGCAGGCCGTTGCCAAATTATTCACAATCCCGCTAATTTGCTCTGCCGCGTTATTGTCGTTTGCACACGGCGCCAATGATGTTGCAAATGCAGTTGGCCCACTCGCCGCAATTGTAAGTGTTGCCAGCGAGAATTCCATTTCCAGCGGTAAAATATCCCTGCCATTATGGGTAATGATTATTGGCGCCGTTGGCATTTCAATTGGGTTAATGCTCTTCGGCCCCAAATTGATCAAAACTGTCGGAAGTCAGATTACGAAACTTAATCAGGCAAGGGCGTTCTGTGTTGCCTTAAGTGCTGCAATTACCGTTATTGCTGCAAGCTGGCTCGGCCAACCTGTATCATCAACCCATATTGCTGTTGGCGGTGTATTTGGCGTAGGTTTCCTACGTGAATATTTAAATCATAAAACCAAGGAAGATCGCCTCAAACGCCGCTTCCCGGAAGACCCAGCAAACATACCAGCACTTGTCAAAAGAAGGCTGGTGCGTCGTCAGGCACTCCTTACGATCATTGCAGCTTGGGTGATTACTGTACCGGCTTCAGGCCTGTTATCAGCGCTTGTGTTCACAATATTTAATGGCCTCTAAAATAAGGCCAAAAACCTAACTACCAAACTTTTCTCAATGAATGCCCGCCACAAAGAACGATAGGTACAAGCAGACATCTAATGGGCATCGTCCCAGTTTTTCCCAATACCGCAATCGACAATAAGGGGAACACTAAGGTCAAGTGCTGGTTTACAGGCTTCTTCCATGCATGCTCGAATAACCGGGATTGCCTGATCTACCAAACCATCTTCAACTTCAAAGACAAGTTCATCATGAACTTGCAATAGCATCCGGATGCTCTCCAATCCATTTGACGTGAGAGCATTTGGCATCTTAATCATGGCCCGTCTGATAATATCCGCCGCAGTTCCTTGAATAGGTGCATTGATAGCAGCGCGCTCACCAAAGGAGCGTTTCATTGGGTTTTTGTCCTTGATACTCCGCATATGGCATTTACGGCCAAACAAGGTTTCTACATACCCATGTTCTTTTGCAAATTCTATGGTGCGATCCATATAGGCGCGAATACCCGGGAACCGTTCGAAATACGCATCGATATAGTTTTGTGCTTCCTTGCGGCCAATATCCAACTGACGGGCCAAACCAAATGCAGAGATACCATAAATGATCCCAAAGTTAATAGCTTTGGCTTGCCTTCGGACAATTGGGTCCATCCCTTCAATCGGCACACCAAAGACCTCACTCGCTGTCATCGCATGAATATCAACACCATTTGCAAAGGCATCCTTAAGGGCATCAATCTCTGCCATATGTGCCAAAACGCGAAGTTCGATCTGGCTATAGTCGGCTGCAATTAGGGTATTGCCCGGTTCAGCGATAAACGCTTGCCTGATCTTGCGCCCTTCTTCTGTTCGAATAGGAATATTCTGTAGATTTGGATCATTGGAAGAAAGACGTCCAGTAGAGGTGGATGCCATGTGATAACTTGTATGGACCCTGCCCGTTTTCGGATTTACCTGACCAACAAGTGCGTCTGTATAGGTGCTTTTCAGTTTAGAAAATTGCCTGAACTCAATTACTTTTTTGGGTAGTTCATGGCCCTCAGCCGCAAGCTTTTCAAGAACATCGGCGTTCGTTGTCCATGCACCGGTTTTCGCCGACTTTTTGCCCCCTTTAAGGCCTAGGTCTTCAAAAAGAATTTCGCCTAGTTGCTTGGGTGACGCCACATTAAAAGGCCTCCCCGCGAGGGTCTGAATTTCCTTGTCTAATCGCTCAATACCAATTGCGAATTCATTGGACAATTTCTGCAAGATACTGACATCAACCTTAATACCATTGCGTTCCATGGCCGCAAGGATCGGGGCAAGTGGGCGTTCCAATGTTTCATAAACGGTTGTTGCACCCTCACTCGCTAAACGAGGCTTTAAAACGCGGGCAAGACGGCCCGTGATGTCTGCGTCTTCTGCTGCATATTCCGTGGCTCTATCGAGGGCGATTTTATCAAAGGTTAGCTGATTTTTGCCGGTACCTGCGATATCCTTGAAGGGAATTGGCGTGATATCCAGATGAATACCGGATAATTCGTCCATACCGTGACCATGATTGCCTGCATCAAGCGCATAAGACATTAACATCGTGTCTTCTATCGGCGACAGATCAATTCCAACACGCGCCAATATAGACATATCATACTTGAGGTTTTGACCAATTTTTAGAACGCTCGGATCTTCAAATAACGGTTTAAGAGCCGCAACCACAGCCGCCTTATCCAACTGATCAGGGCGTTCAGCCAGTAAGCCATCACCGTCACCCGTATGACCAACAGGGATATAACAAGCGTGGCCCGGGTTGATTGACAAACATACACCAACAAGATCCGCTGCCGTTGCATCCAGCCCTGTTGTTTCTGTGTCTACAGTCACCTGACCAGCCTTGTAGGCTTCCTCGATCCAGCGGTTAAGGGTGTCCATGTCGGTTACGCATTCATACTTGCGTTCTGTTACTTCTACTGCATCACTAACGGGATCAAGTTCATCCAAAACAACATTATAATGATGAACCAGTTTAACCTTTAGCGACCTGAATTGCTGTTCTTCAACAAAGGAAATCAACTGAGATGTATCAGGGTCTTTCAATTCCATCTGATCAAGCGCCACTGTGACGGGAGCATCCTGGGCTAGTCGCACCAAATCACGGCTGATCCGCGCCATATCGGCGTGTTCAATAAGGTTTTCTCGGCGCTTTGGCTGCTTAATCTCATGCGCGCGCTCCAGAAGCGCATCAAGGTCACCATATTCATTAATCAATTGCGCCGCAGTTTTAATGCCGATCCCCGGCACACCAGGGACATTATCAACACTGTCTCCTGCTAGTGATTGCACATCAACCACGCGTTCCGGGCCAACGCCAAATTTTTCTACCACACCGTCAGGCCCAATACGCTTGCTTTTCATCGAATCAAACATACTGGTTTTCTCGTCAACCAGCTGCATTAAATCCTTATCCGAGCTTACAATCGTAACCTGCCAGTCTTTTGCGCGCGCTTGCTTTGCATAGGTTGCGATCAGGTCATCAGCCTCATATCCATCCATTTCAATTGATGGCAGACCAAACGCTTTTACGGCATCTCTGATCAACGAGAATTGTGGCACCAAATCCTCAGGCGCTGGTGGGCGGTGTGCTTTATATTCCGTATAAAAATCATTTCTGAATGTCTTGCGGGCGGTGTCAAAAATCACTGCGAGGTGGGTTGGCTTTTCAGTATCTGCCAAGTCCTGCAATAATTTGAACAGCATGTTGGAAAAGCCATAAACCGCATTTACAGGCGTACCGTCCCCGCGCGACATAGGCGGAAGTGCATGATAGGCTCGGAATATGTATCCTGATCCATCAATCAAATAGAGGTGCGGAGTCACCGAATGAGGATCAGACATATATATTCCTTCAAATCGCAGTCGTTATTGTAGGGTGAAATATTAGTTTGGTTAACCGTGTGCTTTATCGGCTTCACTGCCGATTAAAAGATACAAACGATCACAATATGGACACTCAACTTTGCCGTCTTGATCCATTGTCAAATATACGCGTGGATGGCCTAATGCACCTTCATCGCCGTCACAAGCGACTTTCTTTGTATCCACACGGACAATCTCTGGGGCTGTAATAGACATTTCTCTTCCTTACAAATATTAGATTTTCCTCTATATAACTGAGGCAGAGAAGTACCACAAGCGGCACGATTTGACTTTCTGTAATAGGAAGTGTTACCCGTCTTGAATTAAAGCGAGGAAAGGACAGTTTGTGAACGACGCCGCGATTGAAATATCTGGTCTTAGGAAAGTTTACAAAGGCCAAAAGGGTGCGCCTGACAAGCTCGCGCTCAACAATATTGACCTTACCATCCCAAAAGGATCGATGTTTGGTTTGCTCGGGCCAAACGGTGCTGGAAAGTCCACAACAATTAATATCCTCGCGGGCCTCGTTAATAAAACAGCGGGCAGTGCTAAGATCTGGGGTTTTGATATCGACAAAAACCCGAGGAATGCCAGTGCAAATATCGGTGTAGTGCCACAAGAGTTAATGTTTGATGCGTTTTTCACACCGCGTGAAATGCTGGAAGTACAGGCAGGCATGTACGGGGTGGCGAAAGACGACCGTAAAACCGATGAGTTGCTGAAGGCTGTGCACCTTTATGACAAAGCCGATGCCTATTCCCGCACACTTTCTGGCGGAATGAAGCGCCGTCTTTTAGTGGCAAAAGCTTTGGTCCACACCCCGCCAATTCTTATTCTCGATGAGCCAACCGCGGGTGTGGATATCGAACTCAGACAGCAGCTTTGGGAATATGTTCGCGAGCTTCATGCCCGAGGGACAACAATTGTGCTAACAACACATTATTTGGAAGAAGCTGAGGAACTGTGTGATACAATTGCCATTATTAATCACGGCGAAGTTGTTGCATGTGAACCCACCGAGCAATTGCTGAAACGTATCGATGAAAAAGAGATTGTGATCGATATTGCAGAAACATTAAGTGAAATTCCCGATAGTCTAAAAGAGTTCAAGAGTGACCTGAAAACACCAAGTAAACTCGCCGTTCAAATTTCACAAGAGTCTGCAAACGTTGCTCAGGTTTTGGCCGCGGTACAAAAGGCAGACCTGACAATACAGGATATTTCGACCAATGAGACCGACCTTGAGGACATATTCCTACAGTTGACAAGCTCCAAACAATAAAGAGGCAGTATTATGCGGCGAACCTATGACATAGTGATTGTTGGTAGCGGCGCTGCAGGGCTGACCGCAGCACTGAAATTATCACAATATGCCCGCGTTGCCGTTCTGTCCAAAGGGTCAATGGATGGTGGTTCAACCAAATGGGCACAAGGCGGCATTGCTGCAGTGCTGGAAGCAACCGACTCGCTCACAAGCCATATTGAAGACACGCTGATCGCAGGCGCAGATATGTGCGACAAAGACGCGGTTCAGTTCGTTGTAGAACGTGGTCGAAACGCCATAGAAGACCTGATTAACCTCGGTGTCGCCTTTGATAAAGCCTCCCATCAGAATGAAGACGGGTACGATTATCATCTGACGCGCGAAGGGGGCCACAGCCATAGACGGATCATTCACGCCGCGGATGCCACAGGTATGGCAGTTCAGAAAACATTGAATGAACGAGTTAAAGAAGAACATAATATCGATGTTTTCGAGCATCACGCGGCAATCGACGTCATTACGAATAAACATCTTACAAAGCCTGGTTCCTATAACGATCATGCGCACGGCGTGTATGCTTTAAATATCAAAAAAAATCGGGTTGAAACCTTTTCTGCACGCGCAACCATCATCGCCACTGGCGGCTCGAGCCGCGTCTATCTTTATAGCTCCAACCCGGATGCGAGCACCGGCGATGGTATAGCCATGGCATGGCGGGCAGGGTGCCGCGTTACAAATATGGAATTTAACCAGTTTCATCCCACATGCCTGTATCATCCGGATGCAAAAACCTTCTTGATAACTGAAGCCATGCGCGGCGAAGGTGCGTACCTTACACACAAGGACGGTACCCGCTTTATGCCTGCGTATGATGAACGTGCTGAACTGGCGCCGCGCGATATTGTTGCCCGCGCTATCGACAATGAAATGAAGCGCCTTGGTGTTGAATGTGTTTGGCTTGATATTACACACAAAGATGCCGATTTCATCGTATCGCATTTCCCAAACATCTATCGTCACTGCCTAAAACTGGGTATAGACATCACAACCAACCCAATTCCAGTGGTGCCTGCCGCTCATTACACGTGTGGTGGCATCCAGGTTGACCTTAAGGCACGAACTGACTTGAACGGCCTTTATGCAATTGGTGAATGCGCGCACACAGGATTGCACGGTGCGAATCGCATGGCTTCCAATAGTCTTCTAGAGTGCCTGGTTTTTGGCAGAGCCGCGGCGGAAGATATTTTAGAAACAATAGAAGATTTACCGCCCGCCGCAATTGCGAGAAACTGGGACGAAAGTCAGGTGACCGATTCGGACGAGGAAATTGTCGTCAGCCATAACTGGAAAGAACTTCGGCAGTTTATGTGGGACTATGTCGGAATTGTTCGTACTGATAAACGCTTAGAGCGCGCGAAACGGCGCGTAGACCTCTTGAATATTGAAATCCAAGAATATTATGGAAATTTCCGGGTAACACCAAACCTGCTTGAAATGCGTAACCTGTTAACTGTAGCGGATTTGATCGTTCGCTCTGCACTCCTTAGAAAAGAATCACGAGGCCTGCATTACACCGCCGATTATACTGACCTTTTAGAAAAAACATCGGATACAGTCTTGATACCGTTTGGTCGGGCAGTATCAGACCGGGTGGCCTAATAGAGTAATATTTTGCCAAGCCAAAACAAAACCGGCTCGCACTATATGCAAGCCGGTTTGTACTCGAAACAGATTACTCAATACAAAATTTTTATATTGATTAGTCCAGACGCCAGTTAAGCGGAAGAACCAAAGAGAATTCTGTTTGACCTGCAGGAAGCGCAGGAAGCGGGTTCAATCTGTTTACCAGCTTAGGAATTTCACGGTCCAACACCTTCTCGCCTGTCGGCTCAAGAATTTCGTGTGAAGTAATGGCGCCATCAGCAGCAATCGTTAGACGGATTTTTGCACGGCCTTCAATTTCTTTACTAATTGCAGAGCGAGGATATTTTTGTTTCTTCGCTACTTTCTTAGCTACAGCTTTCTTCCAACCTGACATATCGTCAGCGCTTACTGATGTTGTTGCAATGCCAAACGCAAATGAACAAGCAAGAGCAGCGGCGATAATTGTATTTACTTTTTTAAACATAGTTCCCATCCACCTAATGTGTGTTTTACTCCGTACGCGGTAGCTCTCGAACATTTGACTACGCTGCGTCGTTGATCAAGTTATAGGGGCGGCGCTGTTAATGGCTGGTAATCAACTCAGTAAAATTTTAACCAATTGGCATGGTTTTTTATTAAGTAATTGAAGTTAAATGATTAAAAATTTTAAATTTCTAATGTTTTTGATGGGATTTAGCGTGCCAGTTTACACTAGATCGGCATTTTTTCGGCTAAATATTAACAAATAAACAGCCTAAATCGGTTCTGACTTGCGAGACTCACCTGTTATGTGTAATGTCCGCGCTGATTAAGCGAATCAAGCACCCGTAGCTCAGCTGGATAGAGCGCTGCCCTCCGAAGGCAGAGGCCACAGGTTCGAATCCTGTCGGGTGCGCCACTTCTTGAATAATCGGGCAGATATCTTTGAATAACCTGACCTAAAGGCAGGTATTCCTAGCCTCGTTCACATTAGACCCGCTCTATTACCATGGCGATACCCTGACCAACGCCGATACACATCGTACATAGTGCATATTGTTGTTGGCGATTTTGTAATTCACGTGCAGCCGTTAAGACAAGCCGTGCTCCGCTCATACCAAGAGGGTGACCAAGCGCAATGGCGCCGCCGTTGGGATTAACGTGTTCCGCGTCATCCGGAAGACCCAATTCACGCATGACAGCAAGCCCCTGTGCTGCAAACGCTTCATTCAATTCAACCACTGCAATATCTTCAATCGATAGCTCGGTACGTTCCAAAAGCTTCTGTGTGGCGGGCACAGGGCCGATGCCCATCACGCGCGGTTCAACACCAGCCACGGCAGTGCCAACTACACGCGCAAGCGGCTTCATATCATAGTGTTTAACAGCATCAGAAGACGCAACAATCATGGCACAGGCACCATCATTAATGCCTGAAGCATTGCCCGCCGTTACAGTTCCACCACTTCTGAAGGGTGTGGGAAGGGCCGCCATTTTCTCTAGTGTAGAGCCAGCCCTTGGATGTTCATCCTTTTCAAACATACGTGTTTCCTTACGGCTAACGCGTACTTCAACGGGTGCAATCTCTCCATCAAAGAAACCTTTTTTCTGAGCTTTTGCAGCACGTTCCTGGCTTCTGAGTGCAAATTTATCCTGATCTTCTCTTGAGATATTATAGTCTTGTGCAACATTTTCTGCGGTTTCAGGCATACTCTCGACACCGTATTGTGCGTCTAAAAGTTTATTCACAAACCGCCAACCCATTGTTGTGTCATACATATTTACATCACGTGCAAAGGCTGTTGTACCCTTACCGACAACAAAAGGTGCTCGGGACATACTTTCCGAACCCCCTGCAACTACGAGATCGTGTTCGCCAGACCTGATCGACCTTGCGGCGATCGAAACCGCATCCATTCCCGACCCGCACAAACGATTAATCGTACAACCAGGAACCGAAGTATCCATCCCGGCCAAAAGCGATGCCATCCTCGCAACATTGCGGTTGTCTTCACCTGATTGATTAGCAGCACCCATGATCACATCATCAACCCGCGACCAATCAATGTTGGGGTTTCGCTCCATTAGCGCCCTTAACGGGATAGCCGCAAGATCATCCGCCCGAATTCCCGAAAGGCTTCCCCCATATCGGCCAATAGGTGTCCGTATACCATCGCAAATAAAGGCTTCATTGGTTGATGTCATACTCTCAATCCTCTCGGGTTTTCGCCGCGATCGTCATTGCGGTCATATGTCTCTTGGCAAGATACATTCGAATTTGTTACAATAGCCAAATATTATTGTATGGAAACATATCTTTTACAGTTTGAATTTGGGGTCAAAATTCATGCAACTTCAATCACTAACCGCTGATATTCGTAACACCCTAAGCACCCATGTGCTCTTTAAGGATTTAAGCGAAGAAACTTTTAAGAAGCTTTGGGTTGCGTGTGTTGGTATCAAAGCGAAAAAAGGGGAAACCCTCTTTTTACACGGTGAAGAAGCTGAGAATTTTTACTTTATTCTGGACGGGTGGGTGCGCCTGAGCCGAATAACGGAAGACGGCGATGAAGCAACACTTGACATGGTTAGTGTTGGTCGCACTTTTGGTGATGTTGCGGGCCTTCAGCAGGAAACCTATAGCTATTCCGCTACAACAACCACTGAGACCAAAATGGTCCGGCTGCCCAATGATATGTGGGTCGATATTATTCAAAACGATCATAAAACGGCTTTGAATGTTATTCTTTCAATGTCGAACAAATACAAGCAACAGCTGACGGAAAAAGAGCATATTAATTTTCAAACCGCGTCGCAGCGTATTGGATGTTTTATGCTGAAATTATGCGATCAGGACGCGAATGACGAACAAGATATATTCCTGCCCTATGATAAATCACTGATTGCTTCAAACCTGAGCATGAAGGGAGAAACATTTTCCCGTGCTTTAAAAACACTTAAAAATGAAACGGGTATTTCTGTTTCTGGCAAGACTGTATCAATCCCGAGTGTCGAAGCTTTGTCCACATATACTTGTAACGCTTGCGCTGGTGAATTTCCCTGCGGCGATCACGCCTAAGGTAAAGAAACGCCTCTATTCGTCATCGTCCAGCAATATACGGTGTGCTGCGCCGTCTAAATCTTCGTACTGACCGTTTTTCATGCTCCAAAGGAATGCCCCAAGGCCTAAACCGCCAAGGCCAAGTGCGAGTGGAATTAAATATACCAAAGCATCCATAATTATTTTCCTTTATAAGCGCGCATCAAATTAAGCCTGAAGGCATTAAAGATCACTACCAATGATGACCCTGACATCGCAATAGCAGCAACCAGCGGAGTTACATACCCAAGAATTGCAAGCGGGATGGCCACCAAATTATACAGCACCGCCAACCCAAAGTTTTGATGAACCAGTTTTGTCGAAAATTTTGCTACCCTAATTGCTTCAATTATCGGGGCCAATTCATTCCCTTGAAAGACAATATCAGCCGTGTTTTGGCTAATATCTACAGCGCTCGATGGTGATAATGATACATCAGCGCTCGCAAGTGCTGGCGCGTCATTAAGCCCATCACCAATCATGGCAACTTTTAAGCCAGCATCCTTTAGCTTTTGTATATACTGTGTTTTCTCTATCGGCGACACCTGACCATAGGCTGTGTCAATTCCAAGTTCAGTTGCCATTTTTGCGGCAATACCCTCACGGTCGCCAGAAACCAGATGTGTAGCAATACCAAGTTTATGGATCGTCTCTACAACATCCTTGGCGTCAGCGCGCGGTTGATCCTCAAAGATGAACCGCACGGGTGATTTACCTTCCTCTGTAAACCATAACTCCAAACCGTAAACATTAGTTTCACTATACGAAACATCAGGGGCACACCAACTTTGCTTGCCTAGACGAACCGTTTGACCTTCATAGCTATATTCTAATCCTTTGCCCGGAATTTCTCTTACCTCACCTTTCAGGTCAAGAAGCGCACCGTCATATGATCTCAAGAGCGCGCGGGAGAGCGGGTGCTTACTGGCAGCCGCAATGGAGGCTGCTAACCGATGCGTTTCATTTTCATGAAACTTAGACGTCAGCTCTGGATGGCCAAGTGTTAGTGTCCCGGTTTTATCAAACACAATGGCATCAATATTTGCCAAACGCTCCAGGGCATCACCAGATTTCAATAGAATACCTTTGCGCATCAAACGTCCGCTTGCCAAAACCTGCACAACAGGTACAGCAAGCCCAAGCGCACACGGGCAAGTAATGATCAAAACGGTTACCGCATGTAAAAGCGCAACCTGCCACTCACTTCCCGCCAAAAGCCACCAACCGATAAATGTCAAAAGACCGAAGGTGTGAACAACTGGCGTATACAAACTGGCAGCACGGTCCGCGAGCCGCACATATTTCGCTGATCCCTGCTCCGCTACCTCCATCATTTTAACAATTTCACTTAACAGGCTTTTGTCATTGGCCTTTGTGACCGCAATTTCGATAGGAGCGTCAATATTTACAGTCCCCGCAAATACTCGTGCATCGACATTCACGGTTTCAGGGACCGTTTCCCCTGTGATCAGCGACATATCAATTTGACTGATACCGTTAACAACAGTGCCATCAGCGGGAATATTTTCGCCTGCTGAAACAAGAATATTCATACCTGCCTGCAAGTCCCTAAGGGGAACATCACGGAAATTACCATCGCGCTCTTTCACGAGCGCTGTCCCGGATAACCGTGACAACAGTTTGGATGCAGACTGACGGGCTTTTCCTTTCGCGCGAATATCCAGATACCGGCCAATCAAAAGGAAAAACAACAGCATTGCAGCAGAATCGAAATATACATGATCGCCGCTGCGCAGGGTTTCAGAAATGCTCATCACAGACGCCAGGATAACCGCAAGCGATATAGGAACATCCATATTGGTGTGGCCAGCGCGGATCACCTTTGCCGCGGATTTAAAAAATGGCATCCCTGAATAGATAACAGCAGGAAGGGCAATCGTCGCCGATATCCAGTGAAGAAAGTCCTTGGTTGCTGCCCCCATAATCTCTGTCGTACTGGTCCACAGGCCAACAGATAAAAGCATAAGGTTGCCAGCGGCAAACCCCGCAATGGCAATGGCTTTCAGCAATCTTTTTTCTGAATTATCATTATGCTGCGTTTGTTCTTGTGCCAAGGGCTTCAAATTATAGCCAAGGTCAATGACCTTTTGGGCATATTTATCAGCTAAGGCAATTTCACCAGCCCATTCAAATTTCAGGCGTTCCGTCGTCATATTGACCCGCGCCATGCTAACGGCATCTTCTTCCATTAACGCATTTTCAATAAGCCGGATACACGACGCGCAGTGAACACCCTCTACATTTAACTCGAGAGTATTATTGTCGTCATGAGCAACAGCAAACGGTGAGAAAATGGCAGGTTTTTCCGATACATCATTCGCCTTCAAAACCGCGAATGCACTTTCACAGCCGCTACAACAAAAATCGCCGCCTTCAATTTTGGTCCCGCAATGCTTACAGGCTTTTAAGCCGCTATAACGATGCGCTTGCTGGTTTGATATTGTATCTGTTGCCATTCTACCTGCATCCTAACATCCCACTGGCCTATGATACCTGATGGGAGTTCCGCTTCATACACACCATTGCCCATTTCTTTCAGACTAAGGCTAAAGTCTTCGCCTGAACGTGTTGGATTGACAAATTCTGCTGTTACAGACGCACCATTTAACGCGTTTTCACTGTCGCGAAGACTAAAGGTGATTACATCCTTTTTGACTGTGATCTCATTCAGCCATCCCAATTGTTCCTGCGCTTTGGCCGCCGCTATGGTTTCATTGTAACGAAGTCCCTCAGCATAGGCATGGTCAGTAACCACACCACTATGGGTACTAGAGGCAATGTAGATAAAAATTACATTTACAATCGCAAGAAAAACAAAGAAAGCGACAAAATACCACGGTATCCACTTGTCTGAGGGACGTGGCCCTGAAGAAGGGTTTTTATCATTCATATGCATTGAAACTGTCATTGTCTGTCACTCACAAAAGTGCTTTCATACGTTGCTCCGATTATGTCACCGTTGTCCCGATCACCAACTTCTGTTGCAGTGAAAATAATATTCTCACGGTTTTTCAGTTGCTTTGGAGCTGTTACAAAAACCCGGAAATGCCCGATACTGTCTGCAAAAACATTCAGCCCTTCAGGGTTTAAGTCACCCGTGCCTTGTACACGTAGTGAGAGCCCTTCAATACCTTCTGCCTGAAGTTTAAAGGTCATATCTTCATGAGTTTTATTCAGGATTTTAATATCATATCCGTTGCGAATTTCACCACTTGCCAATTTTACAAATAGTGGATTGCGGTCATGCAGTACGTGTAATTCGCTTTCAGTTCTGTGGGTCAAACCATAAATGATCGCGCCGAAGACCAAGCTCAGGACCACACCGTAATAGAATGTGCGCGGACGGAGTAACGTGACACGTTCAGCCCATCCTTTGAGACGGTTTTCTTTGTTTTCAGTTGTATCGTAACGAATCAACCCTTTTGGGAGGTCGATTTTCTCCATAATGTCATCACAGGCATCCACACATAATCCGCATGCGATACATTCCATTTGAAGGCCATCACGGATATCAATACCCATCGGGCACACCTGAACACATGCCGTGCAATCAATACAATGGCCACGACCTTCCCAGCTTTCGCCCTTTTTATGCTTGCCTCGGCTTTCGCCGCGGACATCATCATAGCTGATGATAAGTGTGCTTTTATCAAACATCGCAGATTGAAAGCGTGCGTAGGGGCACATATAGGTGCAAACTTGCTCACGCGCAAAACCTGCCATTATATATGTTGAGAAAGTAAGCGCGATGATCCAGACCATAACTGCCATCGGAACATCAAAATGCATAATCTGTTCGATTAAGGTAGGGGCATCATTGAAATAGAAAACCCATGCACCGCCTGTAAACAGGCCAATAATGATCCAGATCGCATGCGTAAGACCGAGCTTCCAAAGTTTTTCAAAAGACCAAGGCGCTTTATATAGTTTCGCCCGTTTTGCCCGGTCACCCTGAATAATGCGCTCGACCCAGACAAATAAGTCTGTCCAAACCGTTTGCGGGCAACCGTAACCGCACCAAACACGACCAAATAGTGACGTCACCATAAACAGCCCGATCGCGGCTGCGATCAATATGCCCGTAATATAATAAATCTCTTGGGGCCAAATTTCGATAAAGAAGAAATAAGCCCTCTGCGCTGACATATCGATCAAGATTGCCTGATCAGGGGCATGCTCCCCCCGATCCCAGCGCAGGAAAGGAGCCAGATAATAGATCCCCAAAAGGATAATCATGGCAATCCATTTCATCTGGCGGTATTTCCCCCAAACGCGCTTAGGGAAAATGCGTTCTTTCTTTTCAAAAAGTTTTAAAGGTACCGCATTATCAGCCATGATTATCCTCGTTATTTCCTACTCACCACCACCTAGCGAATGAACATAAATCGCTAGTTGACGCATTGTACTTGGGCTCAGACGATGCTCCCATGCAGGCATAATACCATGCTTGGGATTTTTAATCTGGCGCACAATTGCCGCACGGTCATCAGCATAGAGCCAAATCGCATCAGAGAGATTGGGAGCACCAAATTCACGGTCACCCTGGGTATTATCACCGTGACACGTTGCACAGTTATCCAGATATAATTGACGTCCTTCATCAGGAAGTGACTGCTGTGATGCTTTGGCTACGATAAAGTCAGCAATTGATTCGACTTCATTAGCAGCCAATAATTCAGCAAAGGCCGGCATCTCTGAGAAACGTTCCTGATCATTACCAGAGCGAATGCCGTACTGGATTGTCTGATGGATATCACCAACAGTACCACCCCATAACCATTCATCATCATTAAGGTTAGGATAACCAGGTGCTCCGGCACCGCCTGTACCATGACAAGTCGCGCAGTTATCTTTGAAGGCAGAATTGCCGCCCGCAAGGGCAAAAGCATATAAATCCTCCGACTTCAAAATTTCATCAAAACTCGCCTGATCAAAACGCCCCTGATACTCAGCACGACGAGCAATAATTTCTGACTGGCTCTCATCTAACTGTTTGTACTGCGTCCATTCAGAGGTACCAATCGTGCCGCCACGTTCGTTTGTGTCAGAGAATGTAGGCCACGCTGGATACACAACCCAGTAACCAATCGCCCAAATGACCGTCGCATAGAAGACAATCAACCACCAACGAGGCATAGGTGTATCCAATTCGGTGATACCGTCCCATTCGTGCCCTGTAGTTTCAGTACCAGTTGCTTCATCAATTTTTCTATTTTCTGAGCTCATTTCTCGTCCCCTGTTAGAGGAATATTTTTATAGTCTTCAATCTGTTGCTTGACGGATGGACGAAAAGCCCAAAACGCAATGCAAAGAAAGACTGTGAAGAAGAACATCAAGCCGGTTACTCCGGCATTTGCCGCTAACCAATCAATCATTTGATCCTCCTGTGCTGGATGTTGGGCTTGCAGGCTTGTAGTCCTGTAATTCAGCCATCGTACCCAATACCTGTAGGTAGGCGATCAAAGCATCAAGCTCTGTCGTAACCTGTTGATTATCAAAGTTCCGATAATTGACCTTGCTGTAACGATCCAAAAGACCATCGAGGTTATCGCTGTCTGCCTTAGACTGCGCATATGCGTCATTCACAGCGTTGGCAATCATATCATCAGTGTAGGGCACACCTACCATTCTGAGGACTTTCATGTCTGTGCCAATGTCACTAAGATCCAGAACACGTTCCGCAAGGTGCGGGTATGGAGGCATGATACTCTCAGGTACAAGATTCTGAGGCTTGATCATATGCTCGATATGCCATTCGTCAGAATATTTACCACCAACGCGCGCTAGGTCCGGGCCAGTCCGTTTAGAACCCCACTGGAATGGATGGTCATACATACTTTCCGCCGCAAGCGAATAGTGGCCATAGCGCTCTACTTCATCGCGGAGTGGACGAATTTGCTGGCTATGACAATTATAACAACCCTCACGCAGGTATACATTATAACCAGCCAGCTCAAGAGGTGTGTATGGCCTGATGCCTTTCACCGGTTCGATAGTAGTTTCCACCTTAAAGAGGGGCAAAATCTCTACCAATCCACCGATTGAAATGACAACCACAGTACAGATTAATAAGAAGATAGAGTTTTTCTCAAGTTTTTCATGATGCTTAAGCATGTGCCATCTCCTGAGTATTTGCGGCAGCATCTGCTGGTTCGCCAGCGTGCTCATAGTCGCCCTTGATAGTGCGATAGATGTTGTAGACCATGATCAGTGACCCCAAGAGGAATAACAAACCACCACCCACACGGATAAGATAGAAAGGATGCATAGCCATTACAGTCTCGACAAAACTATGCTCGAGGAAGCCCATGCTATCGTACTTACGCCACATCAACCCTTGGAGAATACCTGATACCCACATTGCTGCGATATAAAGAACGATACCAGTTGTCGCGATCCAAAGGTGTATGTTTACCAGACGCATTGAATACAGCTCTTTGCGTTTCCAGAGCGCTGGAACAAGGTGATAGATGGCACCAAAAGTGATGAAGGCAACCCAACCCAATGCACCAGAGTGAACGTGTCCGATAGTCCAGTCTGTATAGTGACTAAGCGCATTCACAGTCTTGATAGACATTAGCGGACCTTCAAACGTACTCATGCCGTAGAAAGCAAGCGAAATGATCATGAAACGCAGTACAGGGTCTTCGCGAAGTTTATGCCAAGCACCAGACAGTGTCATCATACCGTTAATCATACCACCCCAAGACGGCATCCAAAGCATGATTGAGAAAGTTGCACCAAGTGTTTGTGCCCAATCAGGAAGCGCTGTGTAATGAAGATGGTGTGGGCCAGCCCAGATATAGATGAAGATCAAGGACCAGAAGTGCAAGATTGACAATCTATAACTATAAACCGGGCGCTCTGCACGCTTGGGTACAAAATAGTACATAATACCTAGGAAACCAGCGGTTAGGAAGAAGCCCACCGCATTATGGCCATACCACCACTGAATAAGCGCTGATTGAACACCACCCCATAGTGGATAGCTTTTTGAGCTCAATAGGGAAACTGGGATAGAAACGTTATTCGCTATGTGTAGAACCGCTACCGTTACGATGAATGCAAGGAAGAACCAGTTACCTACATAGATATGCGGTTCCTGGCGATTTTTGAGTGTCATCAGGAAAACAACCAGATAGGCAACCCACACAATAGTCAACCACAGGTCCGCATACCATTCAGGCTCTGCGTATTCTTTACCCTGTGTAACACCAGTTACATAGCCAAGTGCCGCGATTACGATGAAGAACTGGTAGCCCCAAAATGTAAATTTCGATAGGCCATCATTCCATAACCGCGTCCGGCACGTACGCTGCACTGAATAATAACTGGTTGCAAACAGAGCATTACCACCAAAGGCGAAAATCACCGCTGATGTATGCAAAGGCCGCAATCGTCCAAATGTTAAATATTCACCGATATTGAGCGCAGGAAATGCCATCTGGAGTGCAATAAACACCCCAACAGCAAAACCAACAACCCCCCAAAAGACTGTTGCAAGCGTAAACAGCTTAACAATGTCATCATTGTAAATTGGTTTATCCAAAGTATTGGTCATAATGTTAACCCCGAGGTAAGAAGACCATAGCCAGTCACCATCAGAGCCAGGCCACTGAATGCCATGGCCCAGGTGGAGGCTATTTTCGTTTGATTTGGCCAACGCGATTTCATCATCTCCGCGCCAAGACCTATAGAGACAAGAATCGGAACAGTACCGATTCCAAACGCCATCATACCGATGGCTGCGGTCAAAACATCCCCTGTTGCAGCAACCGCCATAACCGCAGCAACAACAAGACCGCAAGGAAGAAAACCAAGCAACACTCCGGTCAGGAACCGCGATGGAGCATGCGTAGTATTCAATAAAACAGGTAAAACTCGGCCTGTTGCTCTTTGAAACAAATTCACATACCCATTGGGCAACTGGAATTTATATCGTTGTTTCAAGGCCGGAATAGCATGAAACAAAAAAATCAGCCCCGCCAAAGCAAGCAGAACAGAAGCAACAAGGCGCTGAATTTCGGTTCCCACAAGAAACTGTGAGAAACCAGCGGCGACAACACCTAACCCCACGTAAGTTACTATTCGTCCCAAATGATAAGGCAATAGGATGGAGTTTTTTGGTTTAGCATCAGGCTTTAATTGAGCAAAGACAAGAGGCCCGCACATGACAGAACAATGTGTTAGGCTTCCAATCAGGCCGCCAAGGAACAAGGAGACAACAATGCTGCCATTATTCTCAAATGCGATCCTACAATGTTGAATGAAAAATTCCACCCGTTAAGCCCTTGCCAATTAAATTTACAAACTTGGGCTAATAGTACGAGGGCTGCGAGGCCAATAATTTGACTTTTGTCAAAAAACTGGTGACTGTGACATCTTGTCATTCAGGATTAAAATGGACAACGCTGTCCAATAAAAATTATTATAAATCAATGCTTTAAAGAAATTATTGCTCAACAATCTGTATTTCAAACAGGGTTGGCCATTTTTTTCCTGTTACAAACAATCTGTTGGTATCTGCGTCATAAGCAATACCGTTGAGAACATTGTTCCGTCTATCAGGCACTGTCCCGTCAGGTAAAATACCCGTCAAATCAAGGATGCCCTTGACCGCTCCGGTTTCAGGATCGATTCTCAAAATAAGGTCACTTTGCCATACATTGGCGAAAATTTCACCGTTTACCCATTCAAGCTCATTGATCTTCTGAACTGGATTCCCTTCAAACGTTACGCTGATCTCTTTGACTTCATTGAATTTTTCCGGGTCTAGATATCTCAATTTATTAGTACCATCAGACATGATCAGGTGTTCACCATTTTGAGTGATGCCCCAACCTTCGCCTCTATAATGAAACTGTCGCTCTACTCGAAAAGTGTTTTTACCAAGAACAAAACCTGTTTGCTTACGCCATGATAAAACAAAGAGCTTATCCTTCCAGTTCACTATGCCCTCACCAAAATAGCGTCGGGAAATATTATACTTCTGCTCGACCTGACCAGTTTCAAGTGCAACCCGGCGAACTGACGATTCGCCGTAAAGGCCTGTAGACTCGTATAAAACGCCGTTTTCGATCAATAATCCCTGAGTAAAGGCATTAGGGTCATGGGGAAAACTATTGATAATTTTATAGCCATACCTGGGAATTTGGTCTTGCGCAGACAAAGTACCTGTAAAATTCAAAAAAACAGCAAGACTGAATACTATACAGGCTACAAACATTCGCATTTTCATGACTTCCCTTACGGCAGTTTTCGACAGATTTATTAGCTTTACTATATATATATTTGAATGCACGTGAATATTAAAGGACATGTAAATGTCAAAAATATGATTACCTGAAATATATACTCTACCTCACCGTAATCCGTTTTATTTTCACGAAAAAAGTGTACTTTTTACAAGGTTAGATAAAATTTTATCTTAGCTTTAAGGTATTTTTTAACCAATCCCCGCATACTGATTTTTGACAGAAGGCCAAAAGTTCAAAAAGAACACCACAATAGTGAGGCCAATGGAGAAAATAAAATGCGTATAATAGCAGTTACATCTCAAAAAGGTGGATCAGGCAAAACCACTCTTTCAGGTCATCTCGCCGTTGCAGCAGAAAGAGCCGGCGTCGGACCTGTAGCCCTTATTGATACGGACCCACAAGGATCACTCGCTGATTGGTGGAATGAACGAGAAAACCCAAACCCCGCTTTTGTTCAAACAACGATTGCGTCACTTGGTGAAGATCTTCAGCATCTGAAAGAGCAAGGGATTCGTCTGGTTGTTATCGACACACCACCTGCTATCACACGTTCAATCCAGGCGGTTGTCAGTAAAGCCGATTTGGTAGTAATCCCAACGAGACCGAGCCCGCATGATCTTCGCGCAGCCGGTGCAACCGTGGACCTTGTGGAGCGCGCTGGCAAACCATTACTGTTTGTCGTGAACGGCGCAACTGCTCGCGCACGTCTCACTGGCGAGGCAGCGATTGCTTTATCACAGCACGGTACTGTTGCCCCGATCGTCATTCATAACCGCCAGGATTTCGCGGCAAGCATGATTGATGGCCGAACCGTTATGGAAGTTGATGGCGGCGGTAAGAGTGCAGAAGAAGTTGAAAAACTATGGGCTTACGTCGAAAGCCGCGTTCGCAGATTGCCTGTTAAAGCAACATTCAAAGCAGCCGCGCTTCCCAAAGCCAATTTTGGACGCCGCATTACCTCGCATGAGATTCATTCAGAGGACAGGGCAGAAACGCATTACGCTGGTTAACAGTTACTGAGTTAGGAATTTTAAAATGGCAATGGCTTCACTTACATCCGGATTATTGGTTCGCAAAGGTCACGCGAAGCCAAGCTCTTTCAAGCCAAGTTCAACCCCATTCAGGTTTGAAAACGACGACGCTGTTGAGTTGCTCGAGGAAACACACCGTCTCGCCGCACAAAATCAAACACCCAAGCGAGCGGAAGAAAAGGCAAACATCGTGTCAGCACCTGTTGAAGTAGTTAAGCAAGAGACAAAGAAAGCAATCAAGAGAAAACCTCAGCCGACTTTCAAAAAATTAACTACAAAAGCTGCTACAACAAACTCTGATGACGTTGCCAGAAAAACGATCCGTATTCGTAAAGACCTCAACACTACATTACGAGTTCTGGCAGCAAGATCAGGTATGTCTCAGAAACAAATTGTTGAAAGTGCCTTAGCAACATATCTGGAAAAGCAGCGCTCTGAGCTGGATTGCATATGCGGGGTGGATGACCTTTAAGCTAGAAGCAATCTAATAATCTGAAAA